>USHA01000034.1 GCA_900554325.1 uncultured Collinsella sp. | reverse complement strand
CACTATCCGCTAAAAGCGGATAGTGCACTCCTGTGAAGAACACTTGGTGCTGCAGCTGCCGTGCGCGTAAAAGAAGCAATTGTTGCACATGGGCTCAGCCCCGGCTGACGGCTCGGTAATCCATTCCATTTCATTCCCCTCCTTTCGCGGTAGAAAGCCAGTTCATCTCTGCCCCCTAGAAACGGAACGTGCAGGACTGATTGGGGCACCTCTTCGTGCATCCCCCGTGCGCGTAGAAGAAGCAGTTGCCGCACGCGGGTGCAACGCCTTCCTCCGGCTCGTTAATCCAATCCATCTCTCCCTCCTTTCCTTGCATACCGAATTGATAATGTTATTCTAATTCGATATGTATCATATTTCAATATAAGCTTATTTATATATTACACAAGGTAAGCACCCCCCTGCATCCAGCACAGGAAATGACTCTCTCGTTCCCCAGTGACGCGGCGAGAAATACAGGCCACTGCAGGACGTTGAATGAACAGCCCGTGAAAACCGTTGTTTTCACGGGCTGCACCTGCTCAATACTTTTTTATTCTCCAGCCTCAGTCGTCTCTAAGATCGACCACGTAAACATGATCTGACTCCAGGACCGGGTCATCACCCGTCGCGGTCGCCCTGCTCAGCGCGTTGCGGGCGCGCCGCGTCGCCAGTTCCTCAAGTTCTCTTTCGTTGACGCGCTTAATAAGATCGCCAGGCTGGCAATCAAGCTCTACGCAAATATCCAGCAATGTCTTTAACCTAATTGCCTTCACCTTGCCATTTCGTATTTTTGAGATACTTGCCGGTGTGTGCCCGGTCGCCCGAATGATATCCGTACTCGTCTTTCCGCGTCGAAGCAATAAGCTTTCAAGCTCAATAATCAGATAGTCCATGCCGCCCCTCACACCAAATCCTCGGTCTGGTCTTGAAGCAGAGCTCCGTAGCGCCATATCGCAGAAATCGAGAAGCAGCAAACGGCCCCCAGCACAGCACCAATATCTATGGGCAGGGCCAGGTTTTCAAACATCGAATAGGCGTTCCCCAGCAAGTCGAAGGGGCCAATCACTATCGAAAGAAACCCCGGAGAAAACAAGAGGTCACCTATTGCTGCTGCAACAAACAGCCACCCGATAATCGAGATTCTTCGAGCATGCGAAAGGGTAAAGGGCGATTCGCCATGAGCCATGTCCATGCTGATTCCCCGCAGGGTCCATGTGGCCCCTCCGGAAATCAGAAGATACATCAAAGGAACCACTACGGAAACCGTCTTTGATGGATCATATAGGTTTCCTTGAGCAGCCATAAGCCCAATGGAAATAACCACCACCACCGAACAGCAACACACCGCTATAAACAGCGCCGTAAACAGAATCCCAAGCCTTCTTCCGAGAGTCATCATCTTCTGGATGGACTTATCGATCTTCTGGGCGCTATTCACCACAGCTCCTCCTAAAGCAATCAGAGGTCTTCTTACTTACTGTTTTTCCTACATTGTAACGAACTCGATAAGAAGAGGGTCGCTTCACGCCGCGCAATCCCGAACTCCAAGCGTTTCTCATCAGCATTGCCCATCTTTCGAGTCGAAATTCAAATCCAGTTTCTTATCGCATGCCGAAATCAACCCAAACTGGATGTGACTGGAAAACAGCGCGCTGCGTCGGTCGCGCTTTCCCGAGCGACGATGGCGCAACAGACGATATGAGTTGAACATTGGGAGCCCCTCCCCTTGCAGCTCTCTCGTGGGTCGGGCGACAATGGTCGTACCATCAACCGTGATCGCGCGCTGCGGGCCCTCGGCCTCGGCTGCGTCATCGGGGCGGTCTCGAAGATGCACCGGCCCGCGTGTGTTTCGTCAAGAGGGCTTGAGCAAAAAGAGCATCGGAAATTGAGCAGCCTGAGCATCGGAAGCGCGCACGCTTTTTGAGCGGCTAGCCCTCCTGCATGAGGGCATGGCGGACGCGGTAGGACTCGCCGCGGAACTGGACGAGCCTCCCGTGGTGGACGATCCGGTCGATCACGGCGGCGGCCATCTGGTCGTCCCCGAACACCGACCCCCACCTGCTGAACTCCAGATTCGTGGTGATCACCACCGACTGCCTCTCGTATGCGTCGGCGAAGACCTGGAAGAGCAGCCTCGCCCCGTCCGCGTCGAGCGGGAGGAACCCGAGCTCGTCGATGACGAGCAGGCGGGCCTTGCCGATGAGCGCGGCCTCCCGGTCGAGCCTCCCGTCGTCGCGGGCGCGCCTCAGGCGCATCACGAGCGACGACGCCGTGAAGAAGCGCGCCTCGAGCCTCCTCTCGCACGCCAGCGCGCAGAGGGCCGACGCCATGTGCGTCTTGCCGGTGCCGACGTCGCCCATGAGCACGAGGTCCTCCCTGCGCCCGACGAAGTCGAGCGCGAGCAGCGACTCGCGCCCCATGCCCTCCGGCCACGACACGGCCGACCAGTCGTAGCCGTCGAAGGTCTTGGGCGCCGGCAGCGCGCAGCGCCTGAGCAGCGTCGCGCGCTTCGAGGCCTCGCGGCTGGACCTCTCCGCCTCGAGGTAGCCCGCCAGGTACTCCACCTGTTTCGGGGTGCCGAGCCTCGACCACTCCTCCAGGACGGCGGTGGTGAGCGAGCACGACCGCCCGGCCTCCACGACCCTGCGGGCCAGCTCCTCGCTAGCTGCCATCGGCGACCGCCCCCTTCAGGAACCCGTCGTAGACCGACAGGTCGGCCCCGCCGGCCCCGCCGCCGCCTCCCGCGATGCGCCTCGCCAGCACGTCGACCGTGGCGTCGTCGGGGACGCGGCCGCCCTCGACGACCCTGAGCGCCGCCTCGCATGCCGCCTCGAAACCCGAGGACTCGCTCGCCCGGCCGATCGACCTGAGCGTGCGCCTCCTGCCGGCGGAGTCCATCCGGTCGATCCCCTCGACGAGCCCCGGCGGCATGTCGCGCCTGATCGTCGACTCCCCGAAGGCCCTCGGCCTGGCGATGATGGCGGGCACGAGCGAGAGGGGGTTCCGGACCGCGGGGCCCTCCCCGAAGGCCCTGGGGAGGACGGCGACCCGGCGGCCGCGGTCGGCGAGGATCTCCACCGTCGACGCGCGCATGCCGACGAGCAGGCTCCGCCCGTGCCAGGCGGGCCCGGCGACGTACTCGCGCCCGTCGGCCTCGACGTAGCCGCGCTTGTCGGCGCGGGCGGTGACCCACCTCACCGCGTCGAACTCCACGCCGGGAAGGGCGCGCATGGCGGCGAGGTCCTCCCGGTAGGCCTCCCCGTGCGGCCTGCCGTCGCGGCAGCGCGCCGCCGCGTTGACCCTCGCGCACCCCTCGGCGAGGAACGCGTTGAGCTCGGGGAGCGCGCCGAACGCAGGCACGGGGACGAGGAGGTTGCGCCGGAGGAACCCCACGGCGTTCTCGACGGAGCCCTTCTCGTTTCCCGAATAGGGGTTGCAGTACCGGCTCTCGAAGCGGTAGTGGGCTCTGAACTGCGAGAACAGCCTCGATTCCGTGACCTCGCCGCGTACCATCCTGCCCGCCTCGGTGGCGTTGTCGAGCACCATCGCCGCCGGGGCGCGGCCCCAGCGGCGGAAGATCTCGAGCAGCCCGGCGCACAGGCACTCCGACCTCTGCGACATGAGGGCGACGCACTGCCGGTCGTTCGAGTGCGGAAGCGTCGCGACCAGCAGCTTGAGGTCGAGGGTCCTCCCGCCGACCGCGGCGCGGAAGTTCCCGAAATCGACCTGGCAGGTGCCGGGCGCCCACTCGAGCTCGAGGTACCCCTCTCCGCCCGCCGCCGCCCGGGCGAGCCTGAGCTCGCGGACGAACCTCTGCACGGTGGAGTAAGAGCCGCCGTAGCCGCGCTCGGCGACGAGCCTGTCGTAGATCCGCCTGGCTGTGTGGCGCTGCTTCCTCGGGGCCCCGAGGTCGGCCTCGAGAACGCCCGCGACCCATTCCTCGTTGCCCTCGAGCGCGGGCCTGCCCCTCCTCCGGGGCATCGGCGCGGCGGGCGACATGTCCTCCATGTCGGCGTACTTCGCCACGGTGTTCCGGCTCACGTGGAGCATTCGGGCGATCTCGGACCTCGAGCGCCCGGCGGCATCCATCGACCGTATATCATTCACTGTGTCCAGGGGCACGGTCATCTCCTCCATCCTTCCCGGGCGGGCTCGCCAAAGTAACCGCCCGGGGAAACCATACGGCGAGGGCCGCGCCCCCGGTCCCCGGGGCGCGGCCCTCTTGCTTAAACTGCTCAATTTTTCGTGCTCACGGTGCTTATTTCCCAGTGATCACTCGGACCACTTCTTAGTGAACATCAACACCGCGGCCGACCGCGGCCGCAAGAACGACCGCCGCGACGCCGAGTGGCTGGCGCGCATGTCGGCGTGCCGCAACGTCGTCGAGGTGTGGGTTCCCGACGAGCGCACCGAGGCGGCGCGTGCCCTCGAGGACGCGTGCGACGACCTGCAGCGCGCCAAGCGGCGGATGTCGAAGTTCCTGCTGCGCTACGGCCTCGTCTTCGACGAGGCGACGCCGGCAGGCAGGCGCGGGAGGTGCCTGGACGGGGGCGTACTGGGACTGGGCGGAGTCCCTCTCCTTCGACGAGCCCGACGACGCCGCGGCCTACGAGCACTACATGGACGGAAATGACCTGGTAGAGAAGCCTCGCACCGTCTACGTCGCAGGGAACGTAGACGAACTCGTCGAGCACGAGCAGCCTCGCGGGCGACACGTCGTTCAACAGTTTCGACAGCGTTCCCTTGCGCTTCGCGTTGCCGAGCTCGAGAACCAGCTGCGTGGTCCGCCAGAACCTGACCGGCATGTCCGCGGCGGCCGCGCGCATCGCGAGGGCGACTGCCATGCGCGTCTTGCCGCGCCTGGACTTGCCGAAGAAGACGAGGTCTTCACGCGATTGTTTGTGTCAACGGCCAACTGAATGTGAACCCCTCTCGCATTGTTGCAACCTGGCTGGCAGCCGGTCTTTAATGACGACGACCATTGTCAGCCTTGACCCACGAAATCAAAAGGCGATACGAAGCAGGGGCTCCCAATGTTCAACTCATATCGTCTATGGCGCACTACCATTCACCGAAATTCGGCAACTTTCTCATTCTCTATATACATGTTTAAACAACGTGTTCTACAATAGGGACAATAGAAATGGAAACTCGGGACGAGCCGTCTATCCATCTACGGCGCAACCCCTTATTCAAAAGGACGGTGAGTGCATCAATGGAGCGTGCAAGCGGTGTTCTGATGCCCGTTTCGTCATTGCCCGGACCTTACGGCATCGGCGGCTTTGGCTGGAACGCCTATGACTTTGTCGATTTCCTCGCCTCGTGCAAACAACATTACTGGCAGATTCTCCCCCTTACGACAACGAGCTACGGCGATTCTCCGTATCAGTCGTTCTCGGCCCGTGCGGGCAACCCCAACTTCATCGACTTTGCCGAGCTCATCGAGGCCGGCTATCTGGAGCAGCGCGATATCGACGGCGTGTACCTGGGCTCCGACCCCAGCAATGTCGACTACGGCGCCATCTTTGGTGGCCGTCGTCAGATTCTCGACCGCGCCGCCGAGCGCTTTGCCGCCGACAAGCCGGCCGACTTCGACGACTTTGTCCAAACCAACGAAGACTGGCTCATCCCCTACTGCGAGTTCATGACCGTCAAGGAGGAGTGCGGTCTCAAGGCATTTTGGGAGTGGCCCGCGGAGCTCCGTACCCGCGGTGAGGCTTCTGCCAAGGTCTGCGCCGCCCATCCCGCGCGCATGCTCTACCACCAGATGACGCAGTACTTCTTCGATCGTCAGTGGAGTCGCCTCAAGGCCTATGCCAACGAGCGCGACATCCTCATCATCGGCGACCTGCCCATCTATGTCTCGCGCGACTCCGTCGAGATGTGGGCCACGCCCGAGCTCTTTAAGATCGACGCCGCCGGCAATCCCGTAAGTGTCGCCGGCACGCCGCCCGACCAGTTCTCGGCCACCGGCCAGTACTGGGGAAATCCCATCTACGACTGGGACGCCATGGAAGCCGACGGTTTCTCCTGGTGGGAGGGCCGCATCCGCGCCGCCCTCGACATGTACGATATCATCCGCCTGGATCACTTCCGCGGCTTCGAGGCCTATTGGGAGGTGCCGTTCTCCTCACCCGATTCGTCCTACGGTTCGTGGACGCAGGGCCCCGGCCTCAAGTTCTTTAAGACGCTCGAGGAAAAGCTCGGCACGCTGCCCATCATCGCCGAAGACCTGGGCTTCCTCACCCCCGGCGTCATCGACATGCGCGACAACTCGGGCTTCCCCGGCATGAAGATCCTGCAGTTTGCCTTTGAGGGCACCAACTCGTACTACCTGCCGCATAACTACATCGCCAACACCGTCGCCTATGTGGGCACCCACGACAACGAGACGGCGCGCGGTTGGTTTGAGGGAACGGCCACCCCGCGTCAGCGCGAGCAGGCAGCCCTGTACACCCATCAGCAGGCCGGCGAACCCATGGCAGATGCACTCAATCGCACCATCGCCGCCAGCGTGAGCGACACGTGCATCTACACCATGCAGGATTTGCTCAACTTGGGCAACGAGGCGCGCATCAACACCCCTGCCACGCTGGGCGGCAACTGGACCTGGCGCATGCTCGACGGCGCCATCACCCGCGAGCTCGAGCACAAACTCACCGACTGGACCGAGACCTACTTCCGCATCCCATCGGAAGCCGAAATCGAGCTTCCTCAATAGGAGCTACCGCGCCCGACCCCTCCCCACCGTGCGGACGCGCTTGCTTTTCCCGCGCGAGGCCACCCCAATCCCCTCGCGCGGGCTTCTTATGAATTGCAGACATGAAACAACCCATCACAGGAGAAAACATGCCCCAAATTAACCTCATGGAACTCGCCGAGCAGTCTTTTGGCACCTCGCTCGAGCAGCTCGACGACCGTCGCATTTACAAGCTGCTGGTCAAACTCGTGCAGGAGCGCTCCGCCACCTGCCCGCTCAACAACGGCAAGAAAAAGCTCTATTACATTTCCGCCGAATTTTTGATCGGCAAGCTGCTCATCAACAACATGATCGACCTCGGCATCTACGACGAGGTTAAGGACCAGCTCACCGCCGCAGGCCACGACCTCAACAAGATCGAGGAATTCGAGGTCGAGCCGTCGCTCGGCAACGGCGGCCTGGGCCGCTTGGCCGCATGCTTCCTGGATTCCATCGCCACGCTGGGCTTGACCGGCGATGGCGTGGGCCTCAACTATCACTACGGTCTGTTCCGTCAGCGCTTTGTCGACAACCAGCAGAAGGCCGTCCCCGACGAGTGGCTCGGTGAGCAGGACATCCTGGTCGACGATGACCGCTCCTACACCGTCGAGTTCGGCGATTTTGCCGTTACCTCCAAGCTCGTCAACATCGATGTGCCCGGTTACGGCCAGCCCAACAAGAACCGCCTGCGCCTGTTCGACCTGGCGAGCGTCGACGACGGCCTGGTCCCCGGCAGCTCCATCGACTTCGACAAGACCGAGATCGCCAAGAACCTCACGTTGTTCCTCTACCCCGACGATTCCGACGAGCAGGGCCGCCTACTTCGCATCTACCAGGAATACTTCATGGTAAGCAACGCCGCCCAGCTCCTGATCGACGAGGCCATCGAGCGCGGCAGCAACCTGCACGATCTGGCCGACTACGCCGTGGTCCAGATTAACGACACGCACCCCACCATGGTCATCCCCGAGCTCATCCGCCTGCTCACCACCGAGCATGGCATCGAGTTTGACGAGGCCGTGACCATCGTACGCTCCATGGTCGCCTACACTAACCACACGATTCTTGCCGAGGCGCTCGAGAAGTGGCCGCTCACCAGCCTGCAGAAGGCCTCCCCTGCCATCGCCGACATTATCGTCAAGCTCGATGAGATCGCGAAAGCCGAGCACGATGACCCGCGCGTCGCCATCATCGACGAGCACGACACCGTCCACATGGCCCACATGGACATCCACTTTGGCTTCTCCATCAACGGCGTAGCCGCCCTCCACACCAAGATCCTGGAGGACACCGAGCTTCATCCGTTCTACGAGATCTATCCCGAGAAGTTCTCCAACAAGACCAACGGCATCACCTTCCGCCGCTGGATCCATGGGGCCAACCCCGCGCTCGCTAGCCTGCTCGACGATGTGATCGGCACCGACTGGCGCAGCACCGGCGATCTGAGCAAACTCGCCAAGTTCGCCGACGACAAGGACGTTCTTGAGCGCCTGGCCGCCACCAAGGTCGAGGCCAAGGCCATCATGCGCCAGTTCATGGCGCTCGAGCAGGGCGTGACCATTCCCTCCAACGCCATCATCGACGTCCAGGTCAAGCGCATCCACGAGTACAAGCGCCAGCAGATGCTCGCGCTCTACATCATCTGGAAGTATCTCGACATCAAGAACGGCAATAGACCTAAACATCCCGTCACCATCATCTTTGGCGGCAAGGCAGCACCTGCCTACACTATCGCCCAGGACATCATCCATCTGATCCTGACACTGTCGCAGTGGATCGCAAACGATCCCGATGTGGCCCCCTACCTGCAGGTTGTCATGATCGAGAACTACAACGTCACTGCTGCCGAGCGCGTGATCCCCGCCGCTGATATCTCTGAGCAGATCAGCCTGGCCTCCAAGGAGGCGAGCGGCACTTCCAACATGAAGTTCATGCTCAACGGTGCTTTAACCCTGTGCACGCTCGACGGCGCCAATGTCGAGATCGCCGAACTCGTAGGCGACGAGAACATCTACACCTTTGGTGCCTCTTCCAAGCAGGTCGAGCAGCTCTATGCCAACGGCACCTATGACGCCGGTGTGCTCTACCGCAAGCCCGGCATTAAACTGCTGGTGGACTTCATCACCAACCCGGCCTTTATGGCGACCGGCAACGCCGAGCGTCTGCAGCGCCTGCACGACGACATCAAGGGCAAGGACTGGTTTATGGCCCTGCTCGACATTGAGGAGTACATCCAGACCAAGGAGCGCGTGTTGGCCGACTACGAGGACCAGGACGCCTGGATGCGCAAGACGCTCATCAATATCGCCAACGCCGGCACCTTCTCGTCTGACCGCACGATCTCCCAGTACAACGACGAGATTTGGCACCTGAGCTAATTTCGCTTCCCTTACCCATCCTCTTGAGAAACGGAGTCGTGGCAACACGGCTCCGTTTTTTGTGCCCGCACGTTATCCTGTGACCCGACTCGACCGAAGAATCTCGATCTGTAACAGCTACTCGGTAAAAACGGCCCCAGCTGTTACAGATTGAGACATACCGGCCCCTCCCCTTGGGTTTATCTCAGTCTGTAACATCTAGCAGCTGAAATTCACCTTTGGTGTTACAGATTTAGATGAAATGGTTAGCTCAGCGGAACCGTCTCGATCTGTAACATCTAACGTCCGAAATCGGCCCTACCCGTTACAGATCGAGACAAACGACCGGTCAGACAATCCCAACACAAAGAAAGGCTCCCCTCTCGCCCAGTGGACGGGAGGGGAGCCTTATATGTGACCGCGGCAAAAGGATGGCAATACCGCAGTCGCCCAAAGGGAGGGCCTGGATGCACCGGGCCTAGATAAGGTTCTTGCCAGAGACCTTATCGAAGAGGTGGGTCGCGTTCTTCTCAAACTTGAACCAGATGGTGTCGCCAGCCTTGAGCGCGCCCTTGGCCTCGAGGTCGACGACGGGGATAATCAGGACAAACTGGCCGTCGGGAGCGGTCACGTGGACATGCTCGGTCGAGCCCATGAGCTCGGTCACCTCGACGGTACCCTGGAGCGCGCCCTCCTCGCCCTTGTCGGCAAGCAGGATCTGCTCGGGACGCACGCCGGCCGTAATCTCCTTCACGTCGCCGCCGTCCCAGTTGAGGGCAAGTTGAGCGCAAGTCTCGGGGGCGAGTGCCACGTTCATATCCTCGGTCTTGACGGTAAAGCCGTTGCCCGAGCGCACCAGCTGGGCATCGAAGAAGTTCATCTGCGGCACGCCGATGAAGCCGGCGACGAAGATGTTCGCGGGATGGTTGAAGACCTCCTGCGGCGTGGCGATCTGCTGGACAACGCCGTCCTTCATGACCACGATACGGTCGCCAAGGGTCATGGCCTCGGTCTGGTCGTGAGTAACATAAATGAACGTGCCCTTGATCTCGTGGCGCAGCTTAATGAGCTCGGCACGCATCTGGTTACGAAGCTTGGCGTCCAGGTTGGACAGCGGCTCGTCCATCAGGAAGACCTTGGGGTCACGCACGATGGCGCGGCCGATAGCGACACGCTGGCGCTGGCCGCCGGAGAGCGCCTTGGGCTTACGGTCGAGGTACTCGGTAATGCCCAGAATCTCGGCAGCAGAGCGAACCTTGCGGTCGATCTCGTCCTTGGGAACCTTCTTGAGCTCGAGCGTAAATGCCATGTTCTCGTACACCGTCATATTGGGGTACAGAGCGTAGCTCTGGAACACCATGGCGATGTCGCGGTCCTTGGGCGCCACGTCGTTGACACGCTTGCCGTCGATGAGCACATCGCCCGAGGTAATGTCCTCCAGGCCGGCGACCATGCGCATCGTCGTGGACTTACCGCAGCCAGAGGGGCCAACGAGGACGACGAACTCCTGGTCGTGAACGGTGAGGTTGAAGTCCTCTACAGCGAGCACACCGTCCTCGGTAACCTTGAGGTTGTGCTTCTTCTCCTCGGTCTTCTTCTTTTTGCCAAAGAAGCCTTTCTTTTTTGACTCGTTGTTGGGATACACCTTCTGAACATGTTTGAGAACAATCTCGGCCATGTCTTTACCTTTCGATACGCGGCGCCGCGCTGAGGGACGCCGCCAAAACTTGCAAAACAGTTACGGCATCAGCCCTTGACGGCACCTGCCACCACACCGTCGATGATGTACTTCTGGCAGAGGATGTACATGATGACGATGGGGATAACGACCATCATAATGCAGGCCATCATGGGGCCGAGCTCGACGTGGCCGTAGCCGCCGCGGAAGTACTGGATCAAGATAGGAATGGTCTTGTACTTGGTGGAGTCGAGCGTAAGGTAGGGCAGCAGGTAGTCGTTCCAGACCCACATGGTCTCGAGGATGCCGACCGAAAGATAGGTGGGCTTCATGATGGGAAGGACGATCTTAAAGAACACCTGGACCGGGTTGCAGCCGTCGATCATGGCCGCCTCCTCGATCTCGAGCGGGATGTTCTTTACAAAACCGGCGAACATAAAGACCGCCAGGCCCGCGCCAAAGCCGAGGTAGATAAAGCAGATGTTGAACGGCGTGTTGAAGCCGATGCGGTCCGCCAAATTGGACAGCGTGAACATGAGCATCTGGAAGGGCACGACCATCGAGAACACGAACAGGTAATAGAAGAAGTTCGAGATCTTGTTGTTGACACGAACCACGTACCAAGCGCACATGGAGCAGCACACCAAGATCAGCACGACCGACGTGACCGTGATGATGAGCGAGTACATAAATGCCGAGGCAAAGCCCTGCTCGTTAAGGGCGTGCATGTAGTTTGCGAGGCCGTTGAACGTCTCGGGCGTGAGCAGATCGAATGCCGTGGTGGTGCTGATTGCGGTCGCTTTCTTAAAAGAATTAAGCGCAATCATGAACACGGGGTAGATCCACGCGAGCGACAGGATCGTAAAGAAAATCGAGAGCGCGCGGTTGATAACCTTATCGCGTTTCATTACTGCTGCACCTCCTTGGACCTCGTGGCCTTAAGCTGGATCATGGAGATGGCCACGACCAGGATGCAGAAGATAACCGCCTTGGCCTGACCAATGCCCTGCCATGCGATACCGGCACGCGAATAGAACGTGTTGTAGATGTTCAGGGCGAGCATCTCGGTGGAGTGCGCGGGGGCGCCGCCGGTAAGGGCGAGGTTCTGGTCGAACAGCTTAAAGCCGTTGGTGATGGACAGGAACAGGCAGATGGTGATGGTCGGCATCAGGTTAGGGATCTTAACCTTCCAAAACGTCTGCCATGCCGTAGCGCCGTCGACCTTGGCGGCCTCGATGTAGTCGGACGGAATGGACTGCAGACCAGCGATGTAGATGATCATCATGTAGCCGACCTGCTGCCACAGGGTCAGGATGATAAGGCCCCAGAAGCCAGCAGCAGAGTTAAGGGCGATGAGCTGGGCGCCCACGTTGGAGAGCAGGCAGTTGATCAGAATCTGCCAGATGTAGCCCAGCACGATGCCGCCGATCAGGTTAGGCATAAAGAAGATCGTACGGAAGATGTTGGTGCCTTTGAGCGCCTTGCGGGTGAGCGCCTGCGCAATGGCCAGGGCGATCACGTTGATGAGCACCGTCGACAGGAAGGCAAACGCCACGGTAAAGAAGAACGACGTGGAGAACTGCGGATCGGACAGCGCGCGCACGTAGTTCTCGATACCGACAAAGTGCGCGTTACTAATGATAATAAACTGGCAGAACGAGAGATAGAAGCCCTGGATAAAAGGGATCACGAACCCGATCATAAACGCCAGGCACGTGGGCAGCATAAAGAGCGGCCACCAGCGCTTGAGTGCTTTGCCCATAAAAGGGTCCTTTCAATATGCAGGGGGCGGGCAAACCAACGTCTGCCCGCCCCCTGTCGCTAATCAGATAGCTTGGGCAGCAACTGCTTACTCGGAAGCGGCCTTCTCGGTCTTCCAGCCATCGACGAAGGCGTTCTTGACGCCGTCCCACTTGCTGTTATCGGCAGCGTAGGCAATTAGAGCCTGCTTGAGGTTCTTCTTCCACTCCTCGGAGGGAATGTAGACGAAGTCCCAAGCGACGGTCTTCTTGCCGTCCTTGGCCATGGCAACGGCCTGCTGCGAGAAGACGTTGGTGGTCTCCTTGGCGCTCTTGAACGGAGCGGTCAGACCCATCTTGTCGGCGATGATGCTGGTCGGGGTGTCAGCGGTGACGCACCAATACATGAAGTCCTCGGTGGCCTTCTGGGCATCCTCGGAAGCCTGGGAACTGACGCACCAGTAGTTCTCGCCGCCGGAGCACAGGCCCTGGTTCTCCTCGCCGTCAACACCGATGTAGATGGGCATCATGCCAATCTGATCGTCGGTCATGCCGGCCTTGACGAGGTCAGAGTAGGCCCAAGAGCCGTTCTGGTAGAAGACGGCCTTGCCGGTTGCGAACTCGTTGGTGGCGTCGTCGCCGGTCTTGGAAGCAAGCTGCGAAGGATCGCAGGTGGAGTCGGTGATGTACAGGTCGAAGATCTGCTTGTAGTTGTCGAGGAACTCACCCTTGATCTCGTCGTCCTCCTGGTTGTGCTCCTTCTCAAACTCGTAGTAGAGCGGCATGTTGGCAAGGTGGGTGGTGTAGCGCCAGCTGGAGGAGTCGTCCATGCCGGCGGAAGTGAAGGCACCCTCGACACCAAGCTCGTCCTTGCGGGCCTGGATGTCGTCGGCACAAGCCTTCAGCTTGTCGAAGGAGTTGATGTCCTCGGCCTTGTAGCCAGCCTTCTCGAGCAGCTGCTTGTTGTAGATGATGCCGAAGCTCTCCTGAACCCAGTCGATGCACACATCCTTGCCGTCGGACTGCAGAGCCAGGGAGTCGTCAATGAGCTCACCGCGGAGCTTGGTATCGGACAGGTCGGCGCAGTAATCCTTCCAGTTCTTAAGACCGGTGGGGCCGTTGACCTGGAACAGGGTCGGAGCGGAGCTCTTGGACATCTCGGACTTGAGCTTCTCCTCGTAGGTGTTGGAGGCAGCGGTCACGATCTTGACCTCGACGCCCTTCTCCTTCTTATAGGCCTTGGCGATCTCCTTCCACTCCTTGTCGACCTCGGGCTTGAATTGGAGGAAGTAGACCTCGGCAGCGTCACCAGAAGCAGAGGAGCCGGAGCCGGCAGAACCACCGCAACCCACGAGACCCAGACCAAGAACCGCAGCCGCGGAACCAGCAAAGCCCAGGAACTGCCTTCTGCTCATTTCGTTCTTCATTACAATCCACCCTTTCACACCGTGGCGGCACCCTTTGCCGCCGCCTTCGGAGATTGGCTCGGGGACTTTGCCCCTTTTGCTGATTTGAACGATACGCTATTTGGCTAGTTGTTTGAACAAGTATTACTAGAGCGGTAGAAAAACTTCGGTGAACGGTAATTTCAACTTGATACTTGACAAGTTTTGTATAAACAATTATTTGTTATCTAATGCAGAGAAAACGCCCGGTCAAGCCGATGTATCGTCGATTTGATCGGGCGTTTTCGCTTTGATGGCATGAGTCTCGTCAGGCTGCGAGCTAGCCGGCTATCGCTTGGAGTTGACGCGGTAGTGGAAGATCTCGGGATGCGTGCGGGCATGCGTGACCTCGAACAAGATGCCGTCCGAGGTGTACGACTGGCTCTCCATGACGGCAACGCAGTTGTATTTGCCAAGGTCCAAGTAGCTGCAGTCCTCATCGTTGGCAAGCTCGACGCTCACCGTACGGCGACTCGCCATCACTTTGACGCCGCGTTTGTGCTCCAGATAGTCGTAAATTGACTTTGCAGCGATCTCGGGCGTCAGGCCTTTGGCGATCGACTCCAGAAAATAGCCGTGGTCCACCTGGCGAGCGCTACCGTTAAGGCTACGGACGCGCACCACGCGAATCAACTCCTCGCCCACCTTAAAGCCCAGGTGACGAGAGAGTTGCTCGGTGCAGACCAGATGTTCAAAAGACTTAACGTCCGTCGATGCAACGGCATTGTTGCGCTTTGCAAACTCGCCAAACGACTCAACCTCTTCGAGTGCGCCCAACATGTCGGTTTCGCCCTTAAGCCAAATAACGCGCACGCCCTTGCCGTGTATGGGCTGCACAAACATCCCGTCGGCCAGCATACTCAAGGCGCGACGGACGGTATTGCGAGTGCATCCGAACTCCGCGGTCAGCTCGGCTTCGGTTGGCAGCATCTCCTGAAACGCATAGGTCCCATTAATGATGCGCGAGCGTATTTCTCGGTAGATTCCTTCGTATATCGCTTTTGGCATTGTTTCACCTCTACATTATTTATTTCCGGCTAGGCACGATAGCATTTCTTAAAGTTGTTTAAACCGAATATCGGTAAAGCGACAGGATTTAACCGTTGACGGTTTCTGTCATGCCCAAATCGGTTTCGCTCAAAACTGCCGGTACGACAATCGTCTGGTCCTCTACAATGAATCCATTGTTTAAACGTTTCCCCACGCGCAACGCGCCTCGATATTCGGAAGGCAGAACATGCTGCAAAAAATCCAACGCTTTGGCGGGGCAATGTTCGCGCCCGCCATGCTGTTTTCTATATCGGGCCTCATGGTCGGCGTCTCCGCTCTCGCAACGACTGCGGACATCGTCGGCGATCTCGCCGTATACGGAACCCCTTGGTACGTTTTTTGGACCATCATCCAGCGCGGCTCGTGGACGGTCTTTAAACGCCTCCCGCTCCTTTTTGCCGTAGCGCTGCCCATCGGTCTTGCCCAAAAACAACCGGCTCGTTGCTGCCTCGAGGCTCTCGTCGCCTATTTTGCCTACTGCTTCTTTTTGAGCGAGATCATTAAGCTGAGCGGAGACAACCTTGGACTTGAGTACCCGTCATCTTTGACCACCGCCAGCGGTATCACCGTCATCGACGGCATCAAGACGCTCGACACCGGCATTATCGGCCCGCTGGCGGTATCGGCAACCGTCGTCACCATCCATGACCGCTTCTACGATGCCAAGGTTCCCGATTGGCTCGGCACCTTCTCGGGCTCCTCGCTGGTCTACCTCATCAGCTTTTTTGCCGTGTTTGCCCTTGCCGCCATCTCGGCCGCCATCGTGCCCTTCGTATACGCTGTGACCGATACGCTGCGTCACGCGCTTGCAGGCGTCGGTCCCTTTGGCGTGGGCATCTTTGTCTTTTTAGAACGAGCACTCGAGCCCTTTGGCCTGCACCACCTGCTCTACATGCCGATCTACTACGACAACCTGGTCATTAACGACGGCATCTACGCCACGTGGAGCAGTTTGCTCCCCATCCTCTCCCATAGCACGCGCCCCCTTAATGAGCTTGCGCCGTGGGCCGGTTTTACCGCCACCGGCTGGGTCAAAGTCTTTGGCCTTCCTGCCATCGCAGCTGCGTTCTACTCCACCGCAAAATCCGAGCGCCGCGCCGGCCTCAGGGTCATCCTTGCTCCCGCCATCATCGCCTCGGTGGTTTGCGGCGTTACCGAGCCACTCGAGTTTCTCTTTATGTTCACCCACCCCGGGCTCTTTTTGCTCTACGCCGTCTTATCGTCTTGCCTTGCCACAGCCATGAATCTCTTTGGCATCGTCGGCATCTTCTCGGGCGGCCTCATGGAGATGGCAGCCTTCAACTTTATTCCGCTCATGCGCACGCATGCCGGTGCCTATCTTTTGGCGCTCGGTATCGGCCTTGCCTTTAGCCTCATCTTTTTTGTTAGTTTTCGAGCACTCATCTTGGTCTATGACCTTAAGACGCCGGGCCGCGAGAATCATGTCGCCAATCGCGCGGCAATCGATTGTTTAACGGGAAGCGACTTTGCCAAAGAGCAATCTCCCAATGACGAGGTCAATAGTCGATCCGATCAAGATCACGTCCTCGCTGAGCGGGTAATTCAGCTTTTAGGTGGCGTTGGCAATATTGTGGGCGCAACCAACTGCGCCACGCGCCTGCGCGTCGAGGTCGCAGACCCTTCCATCGTTGCAGATAACGCGTCGTTTGTCGCGGTGGGCGCCAAGGGCCTCATCATTACGGGCAAGACCGCCCAGGTGATCATCGGCATCTCCGTTCCCCGCGTTAAAGAGCATTTTGACCAGATCATGGGCCTCGAGCCGGGATTTGTGCCCACCACCTCGGCCTCCCCTGCCGCCAGCGCAGCCCATAAGCGCGGCGATATCTGCTTCTTCGATATCGACGGAACGCTCGCCTGGCAAGACCCCAGGCTCGCCCAAGACCTTCCCGAAGACGAGCGGGACCTCTCCCCCTATCCCAACGAGGCGGTTTCGCAGGCAATCCGCGAGTTTGTCGCCAACGGCAACATGGCCTTCATCTGCACAGGGCGCACCCTCAGCTGCATCCACCCCAAACTTCTTGAGCTACCCTGGACCGGCATCGTCTGTCTTGCGGGCGGTTACGCCGAGATCGACGGACACACAATTCGCGATCTGTCGATGACGCCCAGTATGCTGCAGCGTCTTGCCCCCTACCTTGAGCAATCGGGCGAGGTCATCCGCTTTGAGGGCCTCAACGGCGTCGTGCGCATGAGTGCCGATGCCACCGATGCTCCCGGATACGCGCGCACCCTGGGCGATGCAGTCACGCAGCTGCAACATTACAGTGTCTACAAGATCTTGATGTCTACATCGCTCGCCAACCACATCGCTCAAGATAAGGCACTTGAGCCGCTGCTGTGCTTTAACGAGCTCGAACTCGAGGTAACCGAAATCTCGCCCCGCGAATGCACGAAGCGCGGGGGCATCCAGTCTGTACTCGACGCCCTCGATCCCCACCACGGAACCGTATACGGCATCGGCGACGCCAGCAATGACGTCTCGCTGATGAACGCCGTCGATGTCGGTATCGCCATGGGCAATGCACCGGACTATCTCAAGGATAAGGCCGATTACGTGACCGACACCGTCGATCACGACGGTGTCGTTGCGGCGCTCGAGCATTTTAGGCTGATTTAGGCGCGCTCCATCAAACGCACGCCCGTTGTCCCAAATCGCCAAAACTGCCGCGCCAAACGCCCTAATGTGGCAATATGTTGTCTGCATATTGCATCAACGCAACCTCAGAAAGAATGCGAGAACCCGTGTCCAGTCCGTTTACCAGCTTTTTAGCCCAGCACTTTGACCAGATTAACGACTATCTGGCCACGTTCTTTGACGGACAGGCGACCTCTGCCGATATCGAGCGCTACCTGTATGCGCCGCTCTCGGCTTTTACGGCCAACGCCGGCAAGCGCCACCGCCCGCTTATCTGCATGCTCGCCGCAACCGCAGTGGGCGGCAGCTTTGAGAGCGCCCGCAGCGCCGCGGCAGCTATCGAGCATTTCCAGTCGGGCGCGCTGATCCACGACGACATCGCCGACAACGGACAGCTTCGTCGAGGCAAGCCCTGCATGCACCTTACCGAGGGCACGGGCCTTGCCATCAATTGCGGCGACCTGGCGCTCACCATGGTCACCAAGACGGTTCTCGACGACCCCACGCTGGAGTCCGACGTGAAGCTGCGCGTGCTCCACGAGCTTACCGAGATGATCGTCCGCACCATCGAGGGTCAAGCGCTCGACCTGGGTTGGGTCCGTGACGGGCGCTTTGATATCTCGGTTGATGACTACCTGGACATGGCGACGCACAAGACCGCGTTTTACAGCGGAGCCACGCCGCTTGCCGCCGGAGCCATTATCGGCGGCGGCAGCGATGAGCAAATCGAAGCGCTGCGCGCCTTTGGCCTACACACAGGCCTCGCCTTTCAGATTCAGGACGACCTGCTCAACCTTGTCGGCACTAAGGAAGCCGCCAACAAGGACTTCCGCACCGACATCACCGAGGGCAAGCGCACGCTTGTCGCCGTACACGCCCTCTCTGATGAGCGCCACCACGACGAGGTCGAGGCGATTCTTTCCTCGGGCACCGATGATCCCGCGCAGCTCGCACGCGCCGTGGAGATCTTCCAGGAGACCGGCTCCATCGATTACGCCCACACTTACGCGCTCGACCTGACCGCTAAGGCCAAAGCGGCCATCGAGAACGTTGAGCTTGATCCGCACGCACGCGAGCTGTTCCTCTCCATGGCAGATTTCTTTGTGGAGCGCCTTAACTAACGGGGGTTATAAAACCTGTCAGCAGCGTATTTAGGCACAACTTGCTACACTGTTGAGTGCATGTTTATGCATCCCTTTGCGTTGTCTATCCGACAGACGCTCAAATAGTACGAATGGTACGCCGAAAGGGGTTCGTTCATGGAACCTATTACAACGGGCATGCAAGGAGCAGCCGTCGAAGACGTGCAGTCTCGTCTCCTACAGCTCGGCTACACGATTGATGCCGCCGAAGTCACCGACAAGTACTTTGGAGCCACCACTGAGCAGGCCGTCAGCACCTTCAGGCTCGACAGCGGCCTTGCTGCCGGTCATGCCGTCGATATCCCCTGCTGGAGCGCCCTTGTAGACGCTTCGTATAAGCTGGGCGACCGCACTCTCTATCTGCGCATGCCCAATTTCCATGGCGCCGATGTGCAGGCCCTGCAGCGCGCTCTCAACGTTTTGGGCTTTGCCTGTGGCGAAGACGACGGCTACTTTGGTCCGCATACCGAGGCCGCCCTGCAGCAGTTCCAGGAAAATGTCGGCCTGTTTGCCGACGGCATGGCCTTCCAGGACACCTACGCCTACATCAACCGCCTGCACCATGTGTGGGAGGGCAAGCCCTCGGTCACCGAAGCCGAGTCCCGTATCGGTTTTGCTCGCGCCGCCAACGTGCTCGAGCGCTTCCAGATTGCCGTTATCGGCGAGGACCCCATCGCGCGCAGTGTTGCGTCGCGCATGTGGAATATCGCCACGGCAACGACCGACAACAGCGGCATGATGCTCTGCGACTCCGAGGTCCCAACCGACGTTGACCTGGTGCTCGAAATCGCAAGCGACGAGCTGCCCGCCGACGCCGCACCGCGCGCCACGATTGCCCTCGCCGAGTGTCACAACCTGGCCCAGCGCATCCGCACTGCCAATGTCGCCGCGCAGCAGAAGCCGGCTCGCATTCGCATTGAGCTCACGGGCATGACGCGCTACAACGGCACTTTCACGGCCAGCGACGCGCAGACACTCGCCGTACGCCTGCTCGACGGCGTTTGCGATGCCCTCGCAGATTAGGTAAACTAAACGAGTTGCTTTTGGGCAACGCCACACATTGGGACGTAGTTCAACGGTAGAACTCCGGTTTTTGGTGCCGGCTGTTGGGGGTTCGAATCCCTCCGTCCCAGCCATTAAAACTGAGCGCCCTGAGCCCATAACGGCCCAGGGCGCTTTTATGTGGGCAAGCGGAGGGATTCGAACCCGCAAGGGTGCGAAGCCGAGGAAACGCGAAGGCGCCCCAAGCCCATTAGGACCAAGAGCGCCTAACATCAAGAAAATATCAGCCCAGTTCCGAAAAGCGAGCCGCATGCAACAACCAGGTAACCACAGGCCCCGGGAGAGCGGGGACACCGGCTTAGGTTTATCGCGAGTTCCGCACGAACAGGAGGCCACTTAATGTGGCCTCCGTCGTGA
>USHA01000033.1 GCA_900554325.1 uncultured Collinsella sp. | reverse complement strand
GGCATCGATGCCGGCGAGCGCCTGTTCGACGCGGCCCAGGCGCGTGATCTGGGTGAAGCGGTCAGCGTTCAGGGTGTCGAGCGAGATGTTCACACGGTCGAGCCCGGCTTCGCGAAGTGCCGGCGCAAGACGGGGGAGCAGGGTGCCGTTGGTGGTGAGGGAGATGTCCTCGATACCATCGATGGCGCGAATTTCCTCGATGAGGGGAACGATGCGGTGCGAGACGAGCGGTTCGCCCCCGGTGAGCCGCACGCGCGTGATGCCCTCGGGAGCGACGAGCCGCACGAAATGAGCGATCTCCTCGGCGGAGAGCAGCTCATCGTGCGCGCGCATCGCGACGCCCTCCTCGGGCATGCAGTACACACAACGGAAGTTGCACTTGTCCGTGACGGAGATGCGCAGGTAGTTGATGCCTCGGCCGAAGCCGTCGTGAAGTTCGCGGGGCACGCGGGCGCCTTTCGGGATGGTCCGGCGGCATGCCGGTGAAGGGTAGATGATTTCATGGTACCCCACGTCACCGAGGGGAACCACGATGGTTCGCATGCGTTTCGGGAGGGGGCCGGTAGGCCGGTTGGGGTGCTTTGCTACACTGGAGTACTAAAGCACGGGAGATGGGAAGATATGGGAAAGGGACATTTCTCCGGCCTTTGCGACCGGTTTACCTATTCAACGCCGGAGCTCACGCAGCAGGTTCGCCGGTTCATCTGGGCGCGTCTGTTGCTCTATCTCGGCGCGATGTCGAGCTATTTCATCGGCGTGATGGGAACCCTCACGTTCGCTATGGGTGCTGGTGTGGGGGACAACGCCATCGCCGTCGGCTTACTCAACCTATGCATCGTGTTCGGCCAGATTCGCGGAGGTGGTTTGCTGGACCGTATGGGACCGCACCTCTACCTGCGCATCGCCGTGGCAGGACTCGTTGCGAGCGGCCTGCTCTACCAAGTGGCGGGCACGAGCGTCGTGGGCGTCTACATCGGGGCCGCTGTGTTCGGGTTCGCATGGGGCATGGCCGAGACCATCCCGCGCTCGTACCCCGCCTATCTCACGGATGACCTGGATGAGCTCAAGCGCATCAACGCACTCGTGACCCTTACGGGCAACATCGCCATCGTAGTGGGACCGCTTGTGGGCGGGGCGATCTCGCTCGTGGCTCCCACGCAGGCGGTATTTTTGTTCATGGTGGCCTGCTCGGCGTTTGCGCTCATTCCCGGATGGGGGATCGAGGCTTTGAGGCAGCCTGGTGAGCTCGATGGGGGCGCCGATGACATGGGGGAGGCGGCCTTCTCGTCGACGGACGGGGCGCCAGCGGGTGATTCCGCTCCCCGGGGGAATATCTCCGCGGGCTTCTCCGTCATCTTTGGCAGCAGCGTACTCACCTTGCTGTTCTGGGCAACGCTTCTTTCCTTCATGGGATACGGAGCATTCGACCCGCTCGAGTCCCTGTTTTACCGTGATGTGCTCAACGTGGGTGCCGAGTGGATGGGCTGGCTGTCCGCTCTGTCGGGCGTGGGCGGTCTTATAGGTGCCGCGCTTGCGGGCGTTATGCCCCCGCGCCTCATCAACGTGCGGGCCCTGCTCGTGGTTCTGTGCATCACGGGGCTCGGTAGCCTGCTGTACGTTGCCACGCCCTTCGTACTTATCGCGTGCGTTGGGCAATTCATACTCGGTATCGCGTTCTCGGCATTCGGCCCCATTAAGGACACCCTTGTGCAGGTGCATACGCCGCTCGACCGCATTGGCCGCGTCAATGCCGCTATGGGCTCCGGGTACAACATGGCAGGCGCGATTCCGCTGCTGTGCGCCCCGAGCCTCGCGCACATGTTCGGCGTGCAGGGGACGCTCATAGCTGCGGGCATGCTGGTCGCTGTGGTTCCACTCGCGATTCTGGTGGTGCGCCGTCGGGAGCTTGCCCAACTGGTGAAGAGCGAGCGCGCGGCAGAGGAGGAGCTCGCGGAAGGATAGCCGCCCACTTATGAAGGTGCTTTTGGAGACGGCGTGAACGAGTAACGACGCCCCGCGTGCTCGGCTTGCCGCCGCCGTAATCCTCAGCTAGGCTGGATATGCACGAGATCACTTGGGAGACGTGATATCCATGCCGCGCGAGAATACGCAGCACCAGAACGTGACAACGATCAATAGCGAAGACGCCACAACGGAGGGCGACAGTCCGAGCGTGCGCATCGCCGGCTTGAGCCCACGTGAATTCGCCAAGAGGGTGCTCGTCATCTTGCTCGGGTCCGCCATCGTGAGTTTTGGCGTGCACAACATCCATAATGTCACGGGTATCACCGAGGGCGGTATCATCGGCCTCGTCCTGTGCTTCGACCATTGGTTTGGCATCCCGCCCTCGGTCGTTACGCCGGTGCTTGACGGCCTGTCGTACCTAGTGGCGTTCAAGGTTCTGGGTGGTGGCTTTTTGGGCTGGTCCGCCGTGGCGACGGTTTCGGTCGCCGGATTCTACAAGCTCTGGGAGAGCCTTCCCCACATGCTGCCCGATCTTTCGAATCAGCCGCTTGCCGCTGCAGTGCTTGGCGCCCTGTTCGTGGGCGTGGGCGTGGGGCTCGTGATTCGTCAAGGCGCTTCGGCTGGCGGCGACGATGCGCTGGCGCTCTCCATCTCCAAGGTCACCGGTTGGCGTGTGGGCCGTTGCTACCTGTTCACCGACCTCACGGTGCTCGCGCTCTCGCTTACGTACATCCCGGTTGTCAAGATCGCGTTTTCGCTCATCACGGTTACGATTTCCTCTGCGGTGATTGATGTAGTGAAGGATGCCTCGTGGGACCACGTGGAGGAGCTGGGCGAGTGGTTGCGCGAGCGCCGCATGTCCGTTCGTCGGTGAAAACTCGCTCATGAAATTGTAAAATAGCAGGTAGATACTATCGCAGGCGATTGAGCATCACGCTGGCGTATTCGCTGGGGCTGAGCTCGGTGCCGCGGAGGGCGGGAAGGGCCGTTGCGGGAAGTGCCCGTTCCAGGAATTCGAAGCTCGTGCCGTAGTCCTGCGCGAAGAGGCAGCAAAAAAGCGAGTCGAGCACATATTGCACGGCAATATGGCTGGCGAACTGGGTGATGCGGTTCTGCAGGCTCTCCTTGTCGCTCACGTGTAGGTACACGTTGAGGCCCGGGTTGATTTGCCCCCCGCGCCGCGTTCCGACGAAGACCGTGGGGACTCCGCGTTCCTGCAGGATCGGCAGGATCGTGGCGAGATTGGGCCCTAACCCCGAATATGAGATGACGAGCGCCGCGTGCGTCGGGTCCGCGGCGAGGGCGACCCGCGTCTGAGACTCGATGCTCTCGAAACAGGTGGCGGTGCGACCGATGGAGAGCAGGCGGTCGCAGAACATATGGGCTGGGTAGAGGTTATGCGACTGCGTGAAGATGTCGATCGACGCCGCGCGCTCGAGAAGGCCCGCGGCCCGATCGAGCTCGACGCCGTCGAGCACCTCGCGCGTGTCGGCGAGGGTCGTCTCGTAGACCTGCGCCATGCTCGTGAGGACCGCATCGGCGCTCTCGCCTGCATTGAAGGGGAAGTTGATGTCGACGTCGCCCGAGTGCCTCTGCTGCTCCTCGGCACGCGCCACCTCGACTTTGAGTTCCTTGAACCCCTCGAGTCCGAGTTTTTTGCAGAAGCGATGCACGCTGGGAATCGAGACATGCGCCGCGCGGGCGAGCTCCTTGATGGTGAGGCCGTGCAGCCTGCCGCCGAGCGCCAGCACGGTGCCGGCGAGCTGCTGCTCGGCGGGCGTGAAGCCCTCCGCCAGCTCCATGCGTCGCTTGATGTCCATGACGCCCCCCTGTGCGGAGATGGTTGGATGGTATCAAATGAGGATATCAAAACGTGTCAATGATATGTTCCGCCGTCGGCGGAGCCACGATATCGATCTGCAGGTGTCGGTTGAGGATCTGGAACAGGTGCCGACGCGTGTTCAACCTGACCGTTTACGGAATACTCGACACTGCCCCCAGCATTTTGCGGTATCTATACATATAGCATAACATTTAGCAAAACATTTGTTTAGTTGTTTAGGAGCGATTCATGGCCAAGGTCAGCGTTCGAGAGATCAGCCGTGCGACGGGGTTCTCCCCGGCGACGGTTTCCAACGCGCTCAACGGAAAGCGCAGCGTGAGCGAGGAGACCGCCAAGGTCATCCTGGAGTGCGCGCAGTCGCTCGGCTATCAGCAGTCGACGCGGCTCGAGAGCATCCAGTTTGTGCTCGCGCGCAAGACGGGCGCCATCCTGGACGAGAGCACCTTTCACCCCGCGGTTATTGAGGGCGTGGAGCGCCAGGCGCGTCGCCACGGCATGAGCACGAGCTTTGTCTCGCTCGACTTTAGCGATCTTGACGCCGTACGTCCGCAGGTCGAGGGCCTGATCGCCGATCCGTCCGCTGCTATCGTGCTGATGGGTACTGAGCTGGGTGAGGAAGACTACGCCTTGTTTGCCAACGCTGCCGCTCACCTGATTGTGCTCGACGGCTGGAGCGATCGTCAATACTTTGATGCCGTGGTCATTGCCAACACCGATTCGGTACTGCGCGCCGTGGACTACCTTATCGAGAAAGGTCACAAGCAAATCGGCTATCTGGCGGGCGACCTTCGCATCCGCAACTTTAAGGACCGCGAGCGCGGCTATCGCCAAGCGCTTGAGGATGCGGGCCTCGAGGCCAATCCGGCATGGCGCGTCACGCTGGGCACTACGCTCGAGGGCGCTTATCGCGATATGGGCGCGTGGCTCGACAATTCCTCGCGTGAGGATTTGCCAACGGCTTTCTTTGCCGAGAACGACGTGCTCGCTGTGGGTGCCATGCGCGCGCTCAACGAGCACGGCATTCGCGTGCCCGAGGATGTCTCGATCATCGGCTTTGACGACCTATCTCTGGGCGCCTTCTCCAACCCGCCGCTCACCACGGTGCATGTTCCCAAACACGAGGTGGGCGAGATCGCGGTGCGCCGTCTGGTGGGCAACATCCGCAATCCCAAGAGCTATACCTGCAAGACGGCCGTATCGACCTATTTTGTCGAGCGCCAAAGCGTGCGCGAAATCTAGGCAGAACGGCGCTTGATGAGCGATGGCCCCAGCTCGATCTTGAGCGGGTGATGCTCGGCCTCGTCGATGATCTCGACGAGGCGTCGTGCGGCGATGATGCCCATATACTGCGAAGGAACGTTGAGCGTGGTCAGCTGCGGCTGAACGTAGGTGCCGCCGATGTTGTTGTCGAAGCCGACGATGCGTACGTCTTCGGGCACGCGATAGCCGCGCTCGATGAAGGCTTTCATGGCTCCAATAGCCATATCGTCAAAGACGGCGACGTAGCTTTGGGCAAGGGGCTCGCCCGAATCAATAATGTCGAGCATGCCCGAGTAGGCCTCGTCTGGATCGACGGCGAGCTCGTGGATGATGCCGCATTTTTCCGACCCGGCTAGCTGACCGATGGCGTGCTCGTAGGCGAAACGTCGTTCGGCGAAGTTGCCCAAGGTAATGGGCGTCGTTAACAGGCCGGGGACCGATCCATACTTCGAATACAGGTACTGTACGGCAAGTGTCATGCTGGCAGCGTTGTCGATCCTGACCGTGTCGACCCCAACGCTCATGCATGAGTCCAGCAGCAGCAGAGGGCAGTCCAGCGATGCAAACGGCAAAAAATCCGACTCGTACATCTCGGTTGCGAGGATGATGACGCCGTCATATCGTGCCTCGGCGATGTCGGCGATCTGTTGGTGAATGTTTTCGAATGGCGAGTAGTTCACCAGCGAAAACGAGAATCCCGCATGCCTAAGGGCGCCCTCGACTCCGGCGAGCATGTCGGCGAAGAAGGGGGTCGCAAAGATGCGGCGCCGGTTAAAGGCAACCAAGGCAACGGTTCCGCTTCTTTGTCGCTCGAACTTAATCTTGCTAAAGTCGTAACCTAGGGCTTCAGCGGTGCTGAGCACCAGCTGCCGTGTTTTTTCGCTTACGCCGCGTCGATTGTTAAGTGCAAGGGAGACGGCCGCTGCCGAGATTCCCAGCTGATCAGCAATTTGTTTTGCAGTAACGGCCATGGTGGTTCCTAACGGTTGTTAACTTAAAACGAGCTTAACACTCGGCTGTTCATTAAGCTAAATATTTAGTAAGTCAACTTAAGAATCGATAGAAGTTAAGTTGCGTCCCCAGTAGAGTTTGTTTCAACAAACGCAACAGCAAGGGGGACGAGATGATCAGCGTTATTTCCGAAATGCCCGTTACGGATGAGAGCTATCCGTTTTCGAGCGCCGAGCGCTACTGTCATCTGAGCGCGAATGGCTACGTCGAGCGCGAATATCGCGTTGACGGCACCGCCAACGTGTATCGCACTGCCGACGAAGATGGCGGCGTAGAGGTCATGACCGCCGATGCCCCCTATTCCAATCGCATTGTTGTCCGCGCACCCAAAGATCCGGCGCAGGCGAGTGGCAACGTGGTGGTCGAGATTATCAACCCCACGTCGTTCATGGAAATCGAGCGCATGTGGATTCTGGGCTACGGCGAGTTTGTGCGCTCTGGTGACATCTATGTAGGCATCACCAGCAAGCCCAATACCATCCCCAAGCTCAAGGAATTCAATCCCGATCGCTATGCCTTTATGAGTTGGGCGAACCCGACTCCCGAGCGACCCTTCGACTATGATCCGGCCGAGCTCGAGCGCGGCGGCGCACTTCCCGACATGGACATCTCCTACGAGACAGGTCTGTTTTGGGATATGCTGACCGATCTTGCGTGGCTCCTGCGCGAGGACTCCGACCTCAACCCGATCCGCGATTATCCGCACCAGGCGATCTGCCTTACGGGATGGTCCCAGTCAGGTGCCTATCTGTTCCGTTACCTCAACAGCTTTGCCTATCGCGAGGAGGTGCGCCGCGACGGCCGCGTGTTTGACGGCTATCTGTCCGGCGGCGGCATCCATTCGCTGTGCACTCCCGTCAACCAGTATGAATGCAGCCGGGAATACGCACACCATCTACTGCGTGTGGAGCACGTCGAGGAGCCGTTTATCGCCCTTCAGACCGAAAGCGAGAACGGTCGCTTTGAGAGTTGGCGCACGCTTATGCCCGATAGCGACGATCCCGATTTTAAGTACCGGCTGTACGAGGTGACGGGTGCTTCCCACGATACGCAGTGGAGTTACGTCGACTATTACCAAGACGACGAGGATCTTAAGCGTATCGACCATCTGCCGGTGTATGTCGGTAAGCATGCCGAAGCAAACGCCTATCCGTCGCAGTATCTGTTCCATGCTGCATTCCGTAACCTGTTCCGCTGGGTCCGTACGGGTGCAGCTCCGGCAATCTGTCCACGCATTGAGCTGGACGCGAACGGCGAGAACGTAAAGGATGCCCTGGGAAATACCAAGGGCGGACTTCGCACCTGCCTGCTCGAGCATCCGTTTGCCCGCTACTCCAACACGAGCTTGGTGGAGCCGGGGCAGGGCACGGTCGATAAGACGAGCGATAAGGACGGGCTGTTTGGCCACATGGAGTCGTTCTCGGCATCGATGCTCAAAGAGCTGTACGGGTCGCTCGAAAACTATCGCGCTCTATGTGAGCGCGATACAGCGATCGGGGTGTCACAAGGCTTTATTTGTGCCGAGGATGCCCAGGCGATCGTTGATTTTGCCATGGCATCCGCCCGTGAGCGAGGACTGAACTAGCAAGACTAAGACCGGAGAGGGGTCTGTAATGGATACGACGTTGAACCAAGACGCTGTCGCCGAGATCTGGCGTCCGGTCGTTCTGACGTTTGAGAGCGCCTGTTCGTTCGACAACCCGTTTTTGGATGTTGAGATTTGGGCGGAGTTTGTCGGTCCGAGCGGCAGGGTGATCCGCCGCGAGGCCTACTGGGACGGAGACCGCACCTACCGCGTCTCGTTTGCCCCGACCGAGCTGGGTGTCTGGAACTATGTTATCGAGGCTCCCGAGCAGACCGGTCTTAATGGCTGCATGGGCCGTGTCGAGGCCGTGCCGTACGCGGGCGACCTCGATTTGTATCGCCATGGTTTTATCCGCGTTGCAGACAATCCGCACCTGTTTGCCTATTCAGATGGTACGCCGTTCTTTTGGCTGGGCGATACCCATTGGGAGTTTGCCTACCGCGAGAGCTGGGATGCGTCGAACCACCCCGGCATGACGAGCCAATTTCGCGGCATGGTCGACCTGCGTGCCGAGCAGGGCTTTACCGTCTATCAGACCAACCTGCGCTCTGACATGGGCGCAGGAGATCGCTATTGGATTGACGGTGGCATGGCCAAGGGTGTGGAAGATGTGCCTAATGTGGCCTTCTACCAGCGGGAGCTCGACCGCCGCATGGCCTATATCGCCGATGCGGGCTTAGTGAATGCGCTTGGGCAAGCGTGGGCGTTTGCCATTCTCGGCGAGCATGCCGTGGAACACCAAAAGCACCTCGCCCGCTACCTGGTGGCGCGCTACGGTGCATATCCGATGGTGTGGACGCTTGCCGGCGAGGTTGCCGGATACCGCAAAGAAGGTCGAGCCGCCATGCTTGACGGCTGGCGTGAGGTCGCCTTGGAGATTGAGGCACGCGACGGCTATGGTCATCTGGCGACGGCGCACTATACCAACGAGCGCCCCTTTGCCGATTACTACCAGGATGAACCCTGGATGGACTTTACGCTCAACCAGGCCGGTCACGGCGATTACCTCATCAAGACAAGCGACTACTTTGACTATCTGGCAGCTCATGACGACAAGCCCTTCGTTGAGGGCGAGGCGCTCTACGAGTTTTGCTCGACGCTCGAGGAGATGGGTACGCGCCTGTGCACCGCAGACATGCTGCGCCGCGTGGCGTATATCTGCATGCAGGCCGGCGGCGCCGGCTATACCTACGGAGCCCAGGGAATCTGGGACAACGTGTGGGAAAGCCCTGAGGAGCTCGACCCCTTTATGGCGATCTTCAACCGCTTTGGCATTACTTGGGCCCAGGCGGTAGACGGAGAAGGTGCGGTGCAGATGGGCTACATGCGTTCCTTCTACGAAGACAATCACTTCTGGGAGCTCGCTCCCTACGAAACGACCGATGCGGGCAACCTGTTTGCCAACAAGGCTCCGCTGGCAACCGCCAACCAGGAC
Source organism: uncultured Collinsella sp. (assembly GCA_900554325.1). Lineage (GTDB taxonomy): Bacteria > Actinomycetota > Coriobacteriia > Coriobacteriales > Coriobacteriaceae > Collinsella. Next base: position 11,592 of record USHA01000033.1, on the reverse strand, counting down.
CTTTCGCGCATCGTCGCGTACTTTGGCGATACCGTGCGCCAAAAGCTTGCTATCGAGGGTGTGCCGACGGGCGCTGCCTATGCAAGCCGATGGTTTAACCCTCGCACGGGCGCATACCGTGACGGCGAGGACGCCCTTGCCGTCACGGGCAGCATCATTCTGCCTGACAAACCCGGGGTTGGGGATTGGCTCCTCGTCCTCGAGCTCAAGGCGTAACCATATTTCCATTGGTCATAGGCGGGAAAGAGTCGGCCGCAATTTCCCGTTTGACAGCTAGATGAATCGTTTAGAGAGGATCAGTGAACACAAAATGAGCGTTCTCGATTCGATGCAGGGCTTCCTCGAGAAGCACGTGGGCCCCATTGCCCACAAAGTGAGTAGCTTTAAGGTCGTAAAGGGCCTTATGTCCGGCATGATGGCGACCATGCCCGTTACGCTGGGCGTGGCGCTGCTCTCCATTATCAACGGGCTGCCGATCCCGCCGCTGCAGGCGTTCCTTGCCAGCACCGGCATGTCGGCGACGATTACCGACGTACTGGTCGTTACCATGAACCTCGGCGCCATCTACATGTGCGCCTCGGTCTCGTACTCCTACGGCAAGGTGCTCGGGAACAAAGGCCTTACGTCGACGGTTGCGGCTATTGGCGTTTTGCTCCTGCTGATTCCTCTTGGCCATGCCGAGGACGGCTCGACGTTTATCGTGACCCGTTATCTGGGCAGCTCGGGTCTGTTCGTTGCGCTGCTCGTGGCGTTGATCGTGCCGAAGGCGCTTAACTTCCTTATGAAGCATATCGCCATCCCCATGCCCGATTCCGTCCCTCAGTTCGTTACCGATTCGCTGTCTCCGATGTTCTGCGCCATCGTCATCTTCACCACGGCTGCTCTGGTTAAGTGGGGCATGGGCATGACGAGCTTCGGCGATGTCTTTAACCTCATCAACAGCACCATTGCCACTCCCGTTATGTTCCTGGGCTCCAGCCCCTGGGCCGTTGTCATTTACTTTACGCTGTGCAACCTGCTGTTCTTCTTTGGTATCCACCCCAGCGTCCTGATGGGCGTGTATATGCCGGTTATCCAGGCCTGCGCTCTTGCCAACACCGAGGCATTCGTTGCCGGCCAGCCACTGCCGTACCTGTCGTTCATCATCATGTTCTCTGTCGGTTCTGTTGACGCCCTTGGCATGGAGCTTGCGCTGCTCACGGCCAAGTCCGAGCGCTACAAGGCCCTCTCCAAGATTGCCCTGGTGCCCGCACTCTTCAACATCTCCGAGCCCATCATCTTCGGTACGCCCATTGCCATGAACCCTTATATGTTCATCCCCTACATCCTGCTCAAGCCCGTGGCCTGCATTGCTGCCGCCGTCGGCCTGATGCTCGGTCTGGGCAATGCATTTAACCCGACCATTTCCATGCCGTTTGTCGTGCCGCTGCCCATCAGCAACTTCTTTACGGGCGGCATTGGCCTGGTCGCAATCGTCCTCGCCGCAATCCTGCTGGTCGGACTGCTGTTTATCCCGTTCGTCAAGATGGCCGATAAGGAGGCACTGGCCGAGGAAGCTGCTGCAAAGGCTTCTGCCGAGTAGGTCATTGTCCACAAGTTCGAAGGTTCGGCCGATCGCGTTGATCGCCGAAACATATAAGTCCCTGTGAGGGGTTACAGGAAAGGAACTGCAATGAAAAACATCGTTCTTATGTGCGCTGGCGGCATGTCCACGAGCATCATCATGAAGAACATCAAGAAGGCCGCCGACGCCGAGGGCCTGGAGTGCGAGGTCTCCGCTCACGCCGTCAATGAGGCTGCCGCCATTGGCCGCAATGCCGACTGCATTCTGCTTGGGCCGCAGGTTGGCTATGCCAAGGATGAGGTCTGCGCCGCATGCCCCGAGGTTCCGGTCGGCGTAATCCCCATGACCACCTACGGCATGATGGACGGCGTCAAGGCTCTGGCCCAGGCAAAAGAACTGATGGGGCTGTAAGTATGACGTCAGAAGAGATTCAACTTCAGAGTTTTCAGATCATTGCAGGTGTCGGTTGCGCGCGCAGCTGCTATATCGATGCGATTCATCTAGCTCGTGATGGCAAGTTCGAAGAGGCCGAGGCAAAGATCGCGGAAGGCCAGCAGCACTATGCCGGGGGCCACGCTGCTCACGGTGGCCTTGTCCAGCAGACTGCCGCCGGCGAAGACCTGAGCATCGATCTTTTGGTCGTCCATGCCGAGGATCAGCTGATGAGCGCCGAGGGGTTTGGCATCCTTGCCAAGGAGTTCGTGGACGTCTATCGCAAGATGGGCGCGTAGCCACGGACTTTGCCGCCAGGTTATCACCGTGCGCGGTGTACTCCCGGTAACAGGGCGGTGTTGATTCGTTTACATACATGCGCGGATAGAGAGGGTCCTTCGGGGCCCTCTTTTTGTTCCCCTTATATGTTCAGTTTGTTTATATACCGTTTAGGCTGATTTCTCTACCGTTTACGGGTATTTCGCGTTACACTTCTAAACAAAAGAGTAAAACATTTAATAAACATAATAAAACGAAACACGTGTCTGTTTACTGAACATGCGACTAGGGGAGGACGTACATGAATAAGATCAAGCTCGGTTTTGTGCCCACGCGCCGCAGCATCTTTAGCGCGCCGGACGCGCTTAAGTATCGCGGCCTGACGGCTGACCGCCTGCGCGAGATCGGCGTCGACATCGTGGATATCGACGACATTAACGACGAGGGCCTGCTCTTTGACGACAGCCATATCGAGCCTATCGTCAAGAAGTTCCGCGCCGAAGGCGTCGACGGCATCATGCTGTGCCACGCTAACTTTGGCACCGAGTACGTTTGCGCCCGTCTTGCCCGCGAGCTCGGTCTGCCTGTGCTGCTGTGGGGTCCGCGTGACGAGCGTCCCGAGCCCGATGGCACCCGCCTGCGCGATAGCCAGTGCGGCCTGTTCGCCACCGGCAAGGTTCTGCGCCGCTTCCAGGTTCCCTTTACCTATATGACCAACTGCCGCCTGACCGACCCCGAGTTCGAGCGCGGCGTCTGGGACTTTTTGGCCGTATGCAATGTGGTCAAGACCTTCAAGCACACGCGCATCCTGCAGATGGCGACCCGTCCGTTCGACTTCTGGTCCACCATGTGCAACGAGGGCGAGCTGCTCGAGAAGTTCAATATTCAGCTTTCGCCCATCCCCATGACCGAACTCGTTCAGGCTGTGCACGACGCTCAGGCCGACGAGCAGGCCATGGCAGCCATGCTCGCCCACATTGCCGACAGCTTTGAGATCTGCATCCCCGAGGATAAGGTCCCCGCTGTGGCCGGTCTTGCCATCGCCATGAAGCGCTTGGTCGAGAAGTACGGTTGCAACGCCGGTGCCATTCAGTGCTGGAACGCTCTGCAGGACGAGCTGGGCATTATGCCCTGCGCCGCCAACGCCATCCTCAACGAGATGGGCATTCCTATCGTATGCGAGACCGATATCCACGGCGCCATCACCGCGCTGATGGTCGAGGCCGCCGACCTGGGCCGTCACCGCGGCATGTTTGCCGACTGGACCGTGCGTCATCCCGACAACGAGAACGGCGAGCTGCTGCAGCACTGCGGCCCCTGGCCCTGCAGCTGCGCGGCCGTCAAGCCCAAGCTCACTTACCCGCTGGCTTTCGATCACCCCGGCGCGCTGACGGCCGAGGCCAAGCACGGCGACCTCACCCTTGCCCGCTTTGACGGCGACAACGGCGAGTACTCGCTGCTGCTGGGCAACGCCCGCGGCATCGACGGCCCTGCCGGCATGGGCACCTACCTATGGGTCGAGGTCGAGAACCTCAAGCGCCTCGAGGCCAAGATCGTCGAGGGCCCCTACATCCACCACTGCGTGGCCATCCACGCGGACGTGGTCCCGGTCCTGTACGAGGCCTGCAAGTACATCGGCGTCAAGCCGGATCTCTACGACCCCATCGAGGAGGAGGTCAAGGCGTATCTTCGCGGTGAGTAGCGGGGCTACTTGGCGGGAACGTGCCGGCGCGTTTCCACAACACCCGACCTTCGGGTTCAATCGTCGCTCACGTACCAAAGTACGCTTCGCTCCTCTTTCGCCCGAATCTCGGGCACTGTGGAAACGCGAAAGCCCTCATATGGGGTGCTCTCCTGAAAGGAGTTTTTTGTGACAACTATCGAAGAGCTCAATCAGCTGCGCTGGGACCTGCGCCGCGATTGCGTTGACATCATCATGGCCGGCAAGGGTGGCCATATCGGCGGAGACATGAGCGTGCTCGATGCGCTGATGGTCCTGTACGCACGTCACCTGAACATCGCGCCGGATCGCGTGGACGATCCCGACCGCGACCGCTTCGTGCTGTCCAAGGGCCATGCCATGGAGGCGTACTACGCGGTGCTCTGCCATGAGGGCTATCTTGACCTCGACGACGTCAAGGCGCGCTTCTCCCAGTTCGGCAGCCCCTACATCGGTCACCCGAACAACAAACTGCCCGGCATCGAGATGAACTCCGGCTCGCTCGGCCACGGGCTTCCCGTCGCGGTGGGCATGGCGCTGGCGGCGCGCATGGACCATCGTCCCACGCGCGTCTACACCATCATGGGCGACGGCGAACTTGCCGAGGGCTCCGTGTGGGAAGGCGCCATGAGCGGCGGCAACTACGCGCTTGATAACCTCTGCGCGCTGGTGGACCGCAATCGCCTGCAGATCTCGGGCTGCACCGAGGACGTCATGAAGCAGGATTCCCAGGAGGAGCGCTGGGCGTCGTTCGGCTGGAACGTGCTGTCCATTCCCGGCAACGACGTGGCGGCCATCGACGAGGCGCTCGGTTTGGCCTCGCGCACCAAGGGCAAGCCGACGGTCATCATCCTCAACACGACCAAGGGCTACGGCTCCCCGATCATGGAGGACAAGGCCGGCTGGCATCATCATCTGCCCAATGACGAGGAGTATGCCCAGATCATCGCCGACTTCGCTGCTCACAAGGAGGCCCTCAATGCCTAACTCCATCCCCAACCGCAAGGTTATCTGTGATGAGCTCCTCGCTGCCGCCGCGCACGACGAGGACGTGGTGGTGCTCTGCTCCGACTCCCGCGGGTCGGCGTCGCTCACGCCGTTTTTCGATGCGTTCCCCGAGCGCTCCGTTGAGATGGGCATTGCGGAGCAGAGCCTCGTGAGCACCGCGGCCGGCATGGCCGCCATGGGCAAGCGCCCCTTCGCCGCGAGCCCCGCGTGCTTCCTCACCACGCGCTCCTATGAGCAGTGCAAGGTCGACGTGGCGTACTCGAATACCAACGTCAAGCTCATTGGCATTTCGGGCGGCGTGAGTTACGGCGCGCTGGGCATGAGCCACCACTCCGCGCAGGACATCGCCGCCATGAGCGCGATTCCCAACATGCGCGTATACCTGCCGAGCGATCGGTTCCAGACGGCAGCCCTCATGCGCGAGCTGGTGCGCGACGACAAGCCGGCGTACGTGCGCGTGGGTCGCAACCCGGTTGAGGACGTGTACGCAGAAGACGATTGTCCGTTTGAGATGGACCGCGCCACGTGGGTGCGCCGCGGTACCGATGTGGCGATCGTCGCTACGGGCGAGATGGTGCGCCACGCGGTCGACGCCGCCGACGTCCTCGCCGAGCAGGGCATTTCCGCCACCGTCCTCGACATGTACTGCGTCAAGCCCCTCGACGCCGAGGCGGTCGTGGAGGCTGCCGGCGCCGCTCGCGCCGTGGTGACGGTCGAGGAGCACAGCCCCTTTGGCGGCCTGGGTTCCATGGTCGCGCAGGTTGTGGGCGAGCGCTGCCCGCGCCCCGTCAAGTGCCTGAGCCTGCCGGACGCCCCGGTCATCACGGGAACGAGCCCCGAGGTCTTTGCGCATTACGGGCTTACCGGCGAGGGAATTGCACAGACGGTTGCCGAGTTCCTGTCCCAGGAGTAGCTCGGTCGCATTGATAGTGTCTGACGGTCGGCCGAGCTTTTGCGAGCTCGCCGGCCGTCTTGTTTGAAAGGTTGACCATGGGCCGTTACATCATTGGCATTGATCAGTCGACGCAGGGCACAAAGGCGCTGCTGGTCGACGACAGCGGGCACCTGATTCATCGCTCCGACCGTGCGCATCGGCAAATCGTGAGCGATGCCGGTTGGGTGAGCCACGATCCCGCGGAGATTGCCGAGAACGTGCTCGCGGTCGCCCGCGCGGTGGTTGAGGAGACGGGTGTCGACCCTGCCGAGATTGCAGGCGTGGGTATTTCCAACCAGCGTGAGACCACCGTGGCGTGGGACGCCCGCACCGGCGAGCCGGTGTGCGACGCCGTGGTGTGGCAGTGCGCCCGTGCCCAGGGCGTGTGTGAGCGCGTCGCGCGTCTCGAGGGCGCGGCGGAGCTGGTGTGCGAGCGTACCGGCCTCGTGCTCTCGCCTTATTACCCCGCATCGAAAATGGCATGGATCATCGAGAACGTCGCGGCGGCCCGCGAGGCCGCCGAGCGTGGCGATTTGCGCCTGGGAACGGTTGATGCATGGACGGTGTGGACCCTCACCGGCGGGGAGGAGTTCCGTTGCGACTATTCCAACGCGAGCCGCACGCAGCTGCTCAACTTGCAGACCCTCACGTGGGATGCCGAGGTGTGCGACCTATTTGGCATCGACACGGCATGGCTGCCCCAGGTCACCGATTCCGACGCATGCTTTGGCATGACCGACCTCGGCGGTTTTTTGCCTGCGCCCGTGCCCATCCACGGCGTGTTGGGCGATTCCCATGCGGCGCTCTTTGCCCAAGGTTGCTTTGAGCGGGGTATGGCCAAGGCGACGCTTGGAACAGGCTCCTCGGTGATGATGAACGTGGGAACCGAATTCGTGCCGAGCGCCCACGGCTTGTCGAGTTCACTTGCCTGGCGTATGGGCGGCGTTGCCGAATACGTGCTCGAGGGCAATGTGACGTACGCCGGCGCGGTCAAGACATGGTTGCGCGACGATCTTGAGCTCATCGCCAATCCCGAAGAGGTCACGGACCTGTGCTATGCCGCCAATCCGGAGAGCCGCGTGTACCTCGTTCCGGCATTCACCGGGCTGGGCGCGCCGCATTGGTGCGCGGAAGCCGAGGCTTGCGTGTTCGGCATGACGCGCACGACGGGCAGGGCGGAATTCGTCAAAGCGGCGGACGAGTCGATCGCCTTCCAGATCTTCGACGTCATCGATGCCATGAGCGAGGATTGCGGCGCCCGCTTGGCCGAGCTGCGTGTCGATGGCGGCCCCACGCGCGATGCCTACCTCATGCAGTTCGAGAGCGATTTGATCGATGCCCCCGTGCGCATTGCGAGTAACGACGAGATGAGCGGCCTGGGCGCAGCGTGGACCTGCGGAATAGCCTTGGGGCTGTATACACGCGAGGTGGTCGACACGTATGGTGCCCGCGGTGTGGTGGAGCCCTCTATGCCGGCGGAGGAGCGCCGCGAGAAGATCGACGGCTGGCGTCACGCCGTGCGCGCGACGATGGCGTACGTACGCTAGGGGGAGCTTCGCAAGGCTTTTCGGGCGAGGGCGCCACGTTTGTTAAAAGAAGTGAAAGCTTGCAAAAGAAATTAAAAGAAGCAAAACTAGTGAAAGGAATACGCCAAGGTCAACTTTTACGTGTCGAGCGGGGACCGATAGGACGGTAATCCGTTGTGTGCAACGAGCCGATTCTCGCCGCCTACCGACCTGCTCGAGCGGCACGCGTGACCGCAAGAAAGGGGCTCCCATGGAGCGCATCGCCAGTTTCTCCGTCGACCATCTTCTGCTCGAGCCGGGCGTGTACGTGAGCCGCATCGACCGCGATCCGGCGACCGGCTCTGCTGTGACGACGTTCGACTTGCGCCTTACGGCTCCCAACAAGGAACCGGTCATGAACACGGCTGAGTGCCACACCATCGAGCACTTGGGGGCCACGTTCCTGCGCAACCATGCCGAGTGGTCGACACGCATCGTCTACTTTGGCCCCATGGGTTGTCGGACGGGGTTCTACCTCGTTGTCTTTGGTGAAGTGACGAGCGAGGAGATCCTGCCGCTCGTGCGCGAGCTCTTCGATTTCATCGCCGGCTTTGAGGGCGATATTCCCGGTGCTGCTCCGGAGGAGTGCGGCAATTACCTGGACCAGAATCTCCCCATGGCCAACTGGCTCGCGCGCCGTTACCTCGCCCGCGATCTTGCGGACATCGACGAGGGGCACCTGCATTACCAGCAGGCATAGCTCATTCCGCCGAATTCCCTATTTGCCTAGGCGCGCGCTACTCGATAGCGGGTGGCGCGCGCTTTACCCTCTTTGACGATGGTGCCATCCTCGATCATGCCATTGATGACCTTGAGGGTCCCGTCGCGTCCGGTTCCAAGAGCTTCTTCTGCTTCTTGACGCGAGAAGATGCCTCCGTTTTCCGAAGCGAATTCAATGAGAACGGTTCGTGCGGTGGACATAGGCTCGTCGCCGAAAGGCTTCCATGACAATCGAAGTCCGCCGCCCTCGGTCATTGTGGGCTTTGGTGCCGTTTCTTGACGCTCGGTTACGATTCTATTTGGAGAGAGGCCCATTTTGGCAAGGGCTTTCTCATGCTCTACGCGTATGGGTGCAAACGCACGCGCTACCTCGGGCGGGAGCATGCCGCCGTCATCGAGCTTTTTATAGTCATCGTATTCGCCTCTCAAATTTGGGCCGTCGTTGCGCTTGAGTGAGAGATATGGGTTGCGCGTGGTGTTGACGTTGGGTAGCGAGAGGTAAAACCTATTGTTGTCAGAGTGAACAGTGGGGGTTAGCTCCTCCGCTTTGTATTGTTGGAAAATACGCTGAAGACCCGTGCCGAGTGCCTCTACGATATTCAGTCGGTAGAAAAGCTGGCGGAGCAGGGGGTTGCGCGCTTCCGTGAGGCCGTCGATGGCGTCCTCAACAGAAATACCTTCCAGGCCGCCCAAATTCGTGAATCGTATTTCCGTACGGCTCATCTTGATGAGCGTGTCTACACGCATGTCATATTCGCGGTGGATGATTGTGTTGAGGATGCCCTCGCGTATGGCGATTGTTGGATAGTCGAGCTTGTCGATTCTTTCAAGCTTTCCCGGCACAAAATAAGAGCGCAGCCCGTTTGCAACGTTAAGAAACGCTTCGGCTTCTTCTGCCTGCCTAAAGATGGATCCTTCGCAGTCGATGCGATTGATGATTTCCGTTAGGGCATCGTCATTGAAGGACGCGCAGCGCAACGGATACGGATTTTGATCAGAGATCAGCAAGCCTAGATTGGTGTAAAAACCATCTCTGCCAATGATTCCGAGGTTTCTGAGCGTGATCTCGTCAAAGGGAATGCCATGGGCCTTGAATGTCCCCTGCGCGTACTCAAAGGTGAGATTCTGCTCATTGCAGTGTTCGGTTTCGAAGCTGATACCATCGGTTTGACGGATCATGGTGCGAATGCCGCGACGATCAACCGGGACGGTAGCGGGTCCAAGGCGCGTGAACACTCCGGCGGGAACAAGGCCTTTCGATTTGAGGTAATAGGGCCGATCGTTGCCGGCTTCAACGGAGGTGAGGATGATCATCTTGCCGTCGAGCTCCACAGGCATGATCTCCACCAGGTCGGACACGCTGGGCTCAATGGAATCGTTCAACATGTTGGAGAGACGCAGCATCTCGCCGTCGATGTCGTCGATATCGATGACGTTGCCAAAATCGTCGATTCCAATATAGATGGATCCGCCAGAGCAGTTTGCAAACGCAATGACCGTCTTGCATATGCGTTCGGTAACAGCGCGTTTAAGCTCAATATGCTCAGATTCAACCAACTGCATCGCTCAGCCTCCTGCACGTATTGTCGATATCTCCAGTATACCCATAATCGACGATAGTATCGACGATTATGGGTATAGATTGTTTTGCGAAGACGGGCGAAGGCAGGTGCGACGGAACGTGTGTTCCTGGGGGCATCCTCCAGCTGAGCAATTTGTTCGGGGCCCTTACGAAACCGTGAGGGCGACCTGTGCATATCGCGTGCAGGGGCGAGCTCCGCGGGTTCTGACTGAGAGTGTGAGGACGAATCGATCGCCCGTTTGGGCATCGTCGGGCACCGTAAAGGTAACGTTTAGCCCGCTCGCCTGCCATTCGGTCAAGTCACCGGCCCCGTTGTAGCCGCCGGAGTGCGGTGAGATGGTCCACCTGGCATCGAAGCCCGCGCCGTCGGGATCGGTTGCCTGGGCAGTCAGTTCGATTGACTCGCCGGCAACCGCCGTGCGGTCGGTGGTGACGTTTTCGATGCGCACTGGATGCGAGCACATCGCCGGTCCATGCGCGCACCATTGCGCCCGGGCGGCGAAGTCCTCCTGGTAGGCGTGGAGAAACGGGTTGACGTTGCGGGCTGTCGGGGCACCCAGAGAGTCAAAGCTCATGGGTGCGACATCGACCGCGGGAGCCTCCCCGTCGCGGAACATCGGTCCCAGCAGTGTGTCGAAGCTCGGATTGTCCGCTCCGCGCAGGCCAAAGGGAAGCAGGGGAATGTACGTCATCGAGTCGCCCTCTGCCATGAAGTCTCCGGGGTTGAACTGCAGGGGCTCCATGCCCGGCCAACCCCAATCCAAGGTGGCGTGTTTGCCAAACTGGAAGCGCTCGGGCTCATTCTCGTACACCTTGCCGTCACCGTAGAGCATGTAGCGCGCCATGAGGGGGCTGTTGCCCTGCGTGAGCATGCGCTCCGGCCACGGCGCACGGAACAGCTCGATGGAGTCGGGTTGCGCGCACTTGGCGTCGACGTAGCCGCCATACGCAAAGGGAACGCGCCACAAGACCAGCTCGGGGAACAGCTCCTTGCCGTGATCTTCCCAGGAGTTGTCCTGCCCGACGCCGTTCATGACGCCCATCACGCGCACTTTGGCGTATACGCGCTGGCGAATCTCCTCCCATTCGGGCGTGTCACGGTAGCGCTCGGCGATGCTCATGAGCGCCCGGACGATGGTGTTCATGCCGCCCCAGCTCAGGAGCCAAAGGGTGCGCGGATCGTCATCCATGATGGCGCGCTCAATCGCCTGCGACCCCGGTGTCTCCTCGCGCACATCACCCTCGAACGCGACGTTACCCACGTAGGTGCGTTCCACAAGTTCGTCGGGCGTGGGGAATGGCGGCTCGCCTGCCGCCTGCGCGTTTGTCTGAAGTGTTGGATATGCCTGGGCATACTCGTTGGTCCACAGGCGCTCAATCCACCCCTCGGGAAACGGGCGGTACGTGGTGAGCCCGTCCGCCTCGGGGTCAGGCTCGGGTGGCACGACCTTGCACTCGTAAGACCGCACGCCCTTCGTGCGCCAATGAGGATTGACCTCCCCAAGCGTATGGACCCCGTCGCCCTGGAAGTGATACTGCGAGGCGGTATAAACCACGGCCTCGACATCCAGCAGGTTGAGGTAGAGAGCCAGGTGGATCATCGAGTTCATGTCATCGACTTCCATATCGGTCGTGACGATGACGCGGGTGAGATTGGTTTGCATGGAAGCCCTTTCAAAAGAGTTGATGCAGGGGAGCCCGAGGCCTTGCCCCTGAAAACATTCCGCAGGGCGCGGGCTCTCGCGCAGCGCGAAGCGCGGAACGCGAGAGCCCGCATGCCCGAGGACG
>USHA01000032.1 GCA_900554325.1 uncultured Collinsella sp. | reverse complement strand
CCGCCGCGAAAGGGGCCCGTCCCCCTTCGCGGCGGTTGTTCGCTGCGGTTTTGCCCGCCTGCTACTCGCTGTAGCGGGTGGCGATGGCGACTCGCACCATGCCGGTGCTCATGAGGTACGTCACCAGGAAGTAGCCGCCGTAGGCCGCCAGGAAGATCGCACAGGTGAGGCCCACGGTGCCGCCGATGCTCATGTTGCCGAACGTGCTCACCAGCTCGATGATCACCTTAAGTGCCACAAAGGAGTGCGCCAGGCCCACTGCCAGCGGGAACAGGAAGAATACCGCTTGCTGTGCCATCACCGAATGGCGAATCTGACAGTCGTCACAGCCGATCTGTGCCAGCACACGATAGCTGCGGCTGCCGTCGGCCACGTTGGAGAGTTGCTGAATCGACAGAATCGCCGCGCATGCAACGACCAATACAAAGCCGATGTAGATGGCTAGGTAGCTAATAAGACCGTTCATTTGCGCTGCCTGCGTGTACATCTCGGAGCGTGTGATGAAGATTCCCCACGACCCCGGCTCCTTGCCGTCAACGAGCAGATTGTCGAGCACCGTATATTTAATGCTCTCGTCTGCCTCGGTCGCATCCATCCCCTGTTTGTAGTTAACGAGCAGGCTACTGGAATACGGCTGCAGATTAAGTTGGGACAACAGCTCGTCGGCAACGACGACGGTACCCGGATTACTGCTCATCGCCGAGTTGGCGATGGCCGCCGTGTCCTTGTCCGACTTATCGGTTGCGGGCTTGAGCTCATGCCCGCCCAAGGTGAGGGTATGGCCGCCGGCCATGTATTTGGTGTACAGGTCGCCCAGATCACCGCCCATATCACACGTAAGCAAGTACTGGTCGAGGCCAATGCTCACCGGCTCCTCGCCCATCATCTGGCGCAGTTTGTTGTACTGGCTCGCCGGCGTCACAAACAGGCCCATCGTATCGGCATTGCTACCCCCGAACGCCCTGGGAAGCTTTTCGCCCATGGTCTTGCACATCTCACTTGGAGTCACCGAAGGATCCGAGCCGCCAAGCGGGTAACTCAGATACGAATCGATCTGCACATGCTCACCGGCAACATCGGCGATACTGACCTTCTTGCCGGTCTCGTCGTTGTTGTCCGCCGACTTGCCCTTGCGATCGCCGTGCCATGGATCGCCGTGCCATGCGGAGTACAAATCGACCGCACTATCGGCCAGCACCATGCGATCGGCCTCAGACGGATTGACGTACTCCTTGTAGTAGTCGAGCGTTTCGGGCGTGTAATAGATATACGTCTGCGACATATCGGCCGGCGTATAGCGCTCCAGATTCTCATTCATCACGTTGGCGATCGACATACCGCAGGTCACCGAGGTGATGGCGAGGAACAGAATCATCGCGATGACGCCCATCGAAAAGCACACCGTGTTGACCTTGGCCGCAAGCTGGCGCACGGTAAACATGTTGAGACCGCGCCAATACACACCACGCAGGCTCTGCAGCAGCTTGATAAGCATGCCCGAGAGTCCCCAGAATAGGGCAAAGGTGCCCACGGTAACCATAGCGGTCGTGATGCCAAACTGGTTCATGGCCTCTTGCAGCTTGCTGTCCATCTCGGTGAGCGGGAACCCATCACGTAGCAGACGGTAATAGGCCACGCCCACCAGCACCACGCCCACGGCAAAGATGGCAATCGCAATCCAGGGGTTGCGTGTCTTGATGCTCTCGTTGCGACGCTCGGCACCCATAAGCTCGATGAGTTTGGTACGACGCACGGCGAGAAGGTTCAGCAGCAACGTGAGCACAAACATTACGAGCATGCAGGCAAGGGTCAGGTTGAACGCATGCACCGAGAAGAAGAAGTGGAAATTGGCGATCTGTGTCTTAAAGAGCGAGGCCGTAAAGAATACCATGAGCTGAGAGAGCCCCACGCCCAGCACGATGCCGGCGACAAAGGCGCCGACCGAAACGATCACAGTCTCGAGCGCCATAATCGTGGCGACGCGCCCGCGCCCCATGCCGAGTACCTGGTACAGGCCAAACTCCTTTTTGCGGCGTTTCATGATGAAGTTATTGGCGTACACCATCAAAAAGGCCATGACGCCGGCCAAAAAGTACGTGAGGTAGCCGAGCATGGTACCCATGACCTCGGACAAGCCCGCTTCCTCGATGCCGGCGATGTCGACCTGCATCGAGACGGTGTTAAAGGCATAGAAGACCGTGACGCCCAGGGTGAGCGTCAACAAGTAAACGAGGTAGTCGCGGCCGGCGCGGCGGACGTTGCCCCAAGCGAGTTTACAGAGCATCGGAGCCCTCACCGCCCATCATGGCAACGACCTCCATAATGCGGTCGAAGAACTCTCGGCGGTCGGTGTCGCCGCGGCGCAGCTCGGTGAAGATCTTGCCGTCGCGAATAAACAGCACACGGCTCGTGTAGCTGGCGGCAAAGCTGTCGTGCGTAACCATGAGCACGGTGGCGCGCAGACGGCGGTTGAGGGCCTCCAGGCTCTCGAGCAGCAGGCGAGCGCTCTTGGAATCGAGGGCGCCGGTGGGCTCGTCGGCCATGATCATGGTGGGGTCGGTGACAAGCGCGCGACAGGCGGCAACGCGCTGCTGCTGGCCGCCGGACATCTGGTAGGGATATTTGTCGAGCACCTGGCTGATGGAGAGGCGCGCTGCCACATCCTGCACGCGGGTCGAGATCTCTGCCGAGTTTGTGCGGGCGATGGTGAGCGGCAGGGCGATGTTCTCGCGTGCCGTGAGCGTATCGAGCAGGTTGGAGTCCTGGAAGATAAAGCCGAGCTCCTCGCGGCGGAACTGTGAAAGCTTAGCCTGCTTCATACGCGTCACGTCCTGGCCGTTGATGCGGATGGTGCCGCTCGTGGCGCTATCGATGGTCGACACGCAGTTGAGCAACGTCGACTTGCCCGAGCCCGAAGCGCCCATGATGCCAACAAATTCGCCGCGGTTGACGGTAAAACTGACGTCGTTGAGCGCGCGGGTCACGTTGCCCAGCGCTCCATATACCTTTTCGAGATGCGCGACCTCCAGTACCGGGGTCGCCATGTGCGTGGTTTGCATACCGAGTCCTTTCTTGCGATTAGTCTACGGCATCTATAGTCGCAAGAAGACGAGTCGGCTACCATCGATATGGCTTACGCTTGCCTTACCGTTGTGTAAGGTAGGGGTAGCTACCCTGCCACGTGTTGATGTTGAGAGAGGACTCCTGTTGAAGACTATTCATGTTGCCGCTGGGATCATTCGCAAGGAAGAATCTGACGAGCTGCTTGCCGTGCAGCGCGGCTATGGCGACATGCAGGGACTTTGGGAGTTTCCCGGTGGCAAGCTCATGCGCGGTGAGTCGCCCGAGGACGCCGTACGCCGCGAACTCATGGAAGAGCTGCAGGTCAAAGTCACGAACCTGCGCGATTTCTATACCGTTGAGTACGACTACCCCGATTTTCATCTCTCGATGGAGTGCTACTACTGCTCGCTGGCCGATGAATCCGATGAGCCCCAGAAACATGACCGCCAGCTCGATATCCGCTGGATTCCACGCACCTCGCTTGCCACCGTTGAGTGGATGCCCGCCGACAAGGGGCTTATCGATGCTCTGATTGAGTTGAAGGAAGATCGGCTTAAGGCCAACGGCACTGCCAACGACGCCGAGGCCACCACGACCGACGAGCCCGCTTCCAGGCCCAAGCGCGCACCTAAGCGCCACAGCAAGAAGCGTCCCAAGTCCGGTCTGCTCGACGGCATCGATACCTCGGACCTCTCCGCCGACGAGCGCGAACTGGTGCGCCGTCGCGCCGCCATCAAAAAGTCCATGAAGGGCAACAAGCGTGCGAACACCAAGCCCGAGCTGCTCGTTCGCCAGCGCCTGCGCGCCGCGGGCCTTACGGGCTATCGCTTGGAATGGAAGGTTCCCGGCAAACCCGATATCGCCTTTCCCGGGCGCAAGATCGCCATCTTCGTCAACGGTTGCTTTTGGCACCGCTGCCCCAAGTGCAACCCTAGCCAGCCCAAGCGCAACGTTGAGTTTTGGGAGGCAAAGTTCCGTCGCAACGTCGAGCGCGACCGCGCTGCCGTGGCAGCACTCACTCAAATGGGCTGGACACCCATAACCATCTGGGAATGTGAGCTCAAAAAAGACCGCATCGACGCCACGATGGAAAAGGTCATCGAGCAGGTGCGCGCCGCAAAACCGCAGTGCTAATCCGCCCGCTCTCGCCGTGATTTCCCTAGGGAAATCACGGTTGCACGCCTCTAAGCGTGTTTTCCCTAAGGGAATCATAGTTGGGCCCATCCAGATGCCTCACATACGCAACAATTACGCCACAAACCTTAGAGAACCCTTAAGACCCCAGCCTTTTAAAAGTGTTATTCGATAGCTTTGACCTGCAGTTTCATTGTTACATCAAACCTGGTTAAGCCTTTCTTTAGCGCTTCCTCATCTGCGCTCGCGGCATAATGTAGCCAGCGCACGGGACCTAGCAGCAACCCCGAGCGCATCCTTTTGGTGGACATCGAGGAGGCCGCATAAGCATGCATTCTTCCAATGACGCAGCACAGCAGCCATCCCTAAAACATGCAAACCTTTTCTCCTTCCCCCCGACACAGAGAAACGGCCTCCTCGACTCCCCAACCTCGCAGCACATGCGCTCAACCGATCAGAGCCTCAACCTAAGAGCATCTTTCAAAAAGCTCCAGGCATCGCTAGACAAGGCATTCCCCAACCAGGCCCGGGCATTCTAACCCCCATCAGCAAAGAGACGCTCCCGTCAAAAAAGCGCTCCAAATCGCTGATTTTCGACGGAAACAGCATGGGGAAGCGATGACACTGAAGCAGAAATGGGGTGAGGGGGGGGATTGTTGAAGGAGAAGCGGAGAATACGAGCAACTGGGAAGCGGTTATTGAGGGGGCCACTAGCCCAAGGCGACATCCAGGACCATCATGATCACGAAGCCCGCGATGACACCGAGGGTACCGATGTTGGAATGCGTCCCCAGGTGCGCCTCGGGAATCAGTTCCTCGACCACCACGTACACCATGGCACCCGCCGCGAACGCCAGCATCCACGGCATGAACGGGGTGATCTGCGCGCTCACAAGCACCACCGCAATGCCGAAAATCGGCTCGACGATGCCCGACAGGCTGCCCAGCACAAACGCCTTCGTGCGACTCAGCCCCTCACGCATGAGCGGCAGCGAGATCGCCGCGCCCTCGGGGAAGTTCTGCAGCCCCATGCCGATGGCTAGCGCAAATGCCATGCCAAGGTACGCCGTCGCATCCGCACCAGTTGCCTGGGCTGCCATCGCGAACACCAGGCCCACGCTCATACCCTCGGGGATGTTGTGCAGCGTCACCGCCGACACCAGCAACGTCGTGCGCTTCCAGCTCGACCTGGCGCCCTCGGGCTCCGCCTCTTCGGCATGCAGGTGAGGCAGGAACGTATCGAGCAGCATGAGGAACGCCACGCCCAACAGGAAACCGCCAGCCGCGGGAATCCAGCCAATCTGGCCTGCCTCCTCAGCCTGCTCGATTGCAGGAATCAACAGCGACCACACACTCGCTGCGATCATGACGCCGGCGGCGAACCCCAGGAAAATCCGGTGCGTCGTCTCGCTGTCCTTGCGAAAGAAAAACACCATCGCCGAGCCCGCCGTGGTCATGAGCCAGGTAAATCCGCAGCCCAGCGCCACCCATCCAAACGCACGAAGAATCGTCTCGTCCATCCAGCTTCCTTCCTTCTGCTACTTGCTGGCCATCATACCCAGAGTGCTTAGCACAAAGTCCGGAAAAACGCCCGTAGACCCTCTCCCGATTTTTGTGTTTCCTCAGCTCTCCGTGTATGTTCCCTCTGTTAGGCTGGAGTCCTCGAGCACAATCAACCTCCTCATCCATCCTACCGGCTGCGCGTTGGTGCCGCTGTGCCTCGTGTCGCTGAAGTCGTATAAGACGCACGCCTTCCCCGCTGACAAAGGCAAAACTCCCCCTCGATGGTCATGCCGTATCGACGCGCCGTCTCCTTTCTTGAGATTCTCTTGAGAATTGCCACCCACACACGGTGCTACCATGGGCAAAGCGCCCGCAGCTGCGCGCCGCAAGCTAAACATCACGCCATATACCCACGCCGAAAGGGAAGCCATGGCAGATATCCGCGTGCTCATCGTCGAGGACGACGCCGACATCAACCACATCGTTGCCACGCACCTTTCCCGATGCGGCTATGCCTGTACCCAGGCGTTTTCGGGCACGGAGGCGCGCCTGCTCCTCGAAGCCGCGCTCACGAAGGCGAGCGTCGACCACAGCGCCAGCTTTAACGTGGTGATCTGCGACCTTATGCTCCCCGGCATGACCGGCGAGGAGCTCGTCGCGCTCATCCGCCAGCGCGACGCGTCCGTTCCCATCGTCGTGACCTCGGCCCGCACGGCCGCCTCCGACAAGATCGACCTGCTCAAGCTCGGCGCCGATGACTACCTTGCCAAGCCCTTCGACCTCGATGAGCTTGTCGCGCGTATCGAAGTGCAGCTCAGACACCGCAAACAAACCGTCGTACTCGACAGCGACGCTGCAAGTGCGCCACATCGAACCCTCGTGTTCCGCTCATGGGAGCTCGACCCCGAGGCCCGCACCTTCACGGCACACGGCGCGGAGATCGAGCTCAGCCGCATCGACTTCAACATCATGGAGCTGCTCATGCGCCGCCCCCGGCGCGTGTTTTCCAAGCAGGAGCTGTTCGAGCAGGCGTGGGGCGAGCCGTACGCCGCCGACGACAACACCGTCAACGTGCATGTTTCGAATATCCGCGGCAAGCTCAAGGGGAGTGGGACGGAAGGCTACATCAAGACGGTCTGGGGTATGGGCTTTAAACTGGTTGAGGAATAGGCGCAGATTGCCCATGCCGTGCGTTTGTCCACTGACAAACGTCACGCTTTGGAACGAGCACCTTCGCCCACCTTTACCCTTTCTTTATTTCCGCTTACGTCTTCCCCAAGACATACGGCCCATGATGAAGATGTAGACCAACCACCATACGGAAGGAGCGGCTGTGAACGTTCTTCAAACATGCGCGCTGACCAAACGGTACGGAAACACCTGCGCCGTCGACGCCCTCGATCTTCATGTTGCCGAGGGAGACATCTACGGCTTTGTAGGGAAAAACGGTGCAGGCAAGTCGACTGTCATGAAGATGGTAACCGGGCTTGCGACGCCAACCTCGGGCGATATCGAGCTGTTCGGGGAGTCGCTGCGTGGACGCAAGGCCTTCGACGCCAGTTTCTCGCGTGTGGGTGCCCTCATCGAGGACCCCGGCATCCTGCCAAATTACTCCGCGTTCGAAAACCTCATGTGCAAGGCGCTCGCCATCGGCGTGGCCCACGCCAAAGAGCAGTGCCACGACCTGCTTGCCCTCGTGGGGCTTCAAGACACCGGCAACCGTTCGGTCAAGAAGTTCTCCCTCGGCATGAAGCAACGCTTGGGTCTGGCGCTCGCCCTTGTGGGAGGCCCCGACCTCCTGCTGCTCGATGAGCCGTTCAACGGCATGGACCCCGAGGTCACGCGCAGCATGCGCAACACGCTCACCCGCCTCAACCAGGAGCGCGGCGTTTCCATAATGATCTCGAGCCACGTGCTCGACCAGCTCGACCGCATGGCAACGCGCTTTGGCGTAATCCGTGACGGCAGCATGGTGCGCGAGTTCACGACCGAGGAACTGCATGCCAGCTGTGGCAGCTCCGTCCGCGTCAAGACCGTCGATGCCGCCCGCACGCTAGCGATTCTCGAAGAGCGGTTGACGGGCGCATCCTTGCGCATGGAGCCGGACGGATCCGTGCTGGTGTCCGCCGGCATCGCATGGGCGGATGGGTCGAAGCGTGGCGGTGCGGCGGCAGACGCGGCAAACGCCGTGGGTGCCATTCCCACCATCGAGGAGATTTCTCGCGTCCTGCACGACTCCGACCAGCGGGTTCTTGAGCTCACCAAGCTCGAGCGCGATATCGAGGATTACTTCGTCGAGCTTATGGGCGCCGAGCTCACCGACGCGAACGACGCAGCGCGCGCCGGCAATACCGTGCGCGCCACTGCCTCGCAGCGCAACACGAAGGAGGCCTAGCATGCTGAACCTTCTTCGCGCCGACCTCTACCGCATCACCCGCATCAGCCGCCTGCGCGGAGCCTTCTGGCAATACGCGCTCGTGCTTACCGCCTGCACCGCACTGTTCGCATTCACAACGAGCATGTCTCTCCAGGAGGGGTTTTTGAGCGTCGAACGGGCGCGCATGGGTTCGACACCGTCTGCCTTTGCCGGCGGCTGGTGGCTCAGCAGCCCTTCGATTTTGACGATGTCATGTCTCTTTGGCACTCTCGAGCTGCTCTTTTTCGACCTTTCAGACGGCTATATCAAGAACCTCATATCGTCGACGCGAGGCCGCCTCGCGCTCTTTGTAGAGAAGCTCGTCCTTGTAGGCATATGGTCCTTCCTGCTCATGGCGGTGAGCTTTGCACTCATCGCGCTTCTTGCCCTGTTTTTTATGAGCCGAGCGGGTCTTTCGTTCACGGCACTCGACACAGTCGGCACGGGCTTCTTGTGGGTTCTGGGCGTATGGTTCACCAACTGGGCAATTTCCGCCATCCCGCTCTTTTTCGCCTTCGCCTCGCGTGCCAAGGTCCCGAGCTATATCTTCGCCTTCCTGATCGCCACGTCCTCCATTCCCCTCTCCTTGATGAGCCTCGCGGAGTCCGGCTCTCTTGGGCTCCCCGATCCGGTCCAATCCCTCCTGTCCAATGTCGCCAGCTGGATGCCGAGCATTGCCATGCAAAACCTGGAAACCGGGGCGAGCCACATCTTGAACCCCATGACGGGCAGTGCCGGACTTCCGCTCAACTATGCCACCTGGATCCTGTTCGTGAGCATTATCTGGCTCACCATCTCGAGCACTCTGTTCCTGCTCGTTGCCAAGAAAAAGGACCTGTGAGCTAGGCGTACGAACATCGTCCCGCTCGACCTCGCATCCTCGAAAGGAGAGATCATGCTCGTTGCCATCGCGCTCATCTTGGGCATTATCGCGGGCGCACTCATCGCCGTCGCTGTCTTTGCCAGCGACATAAACCGCATGACGCGCTTTTTGCAGCAGCGCCCAGCGGGCAGCAACGCCCGCCTCAATCGCGGCTCCTCCGCCCCTGGCCTTGCCGACCTCGTAGACGCCATCAACGCCGAGCTCGACCGCAGCGACGAGGCACGCATCGCGGTCCAGCGCAGTCAGCAGGAGTTCCAGCGCGACCTCTCCTCGCTGTCGCACGACATCCGCACGCCGCTCATGGGCGCCAAGGGTTACCTGCAGCTCGCTTGTGACGAAGTCGAGCCCGATGAGCGTGCCGCGCGCCTTGGCGCCGCCACCGACCGCATCGACGCCACAGCCGCCCTCCTCGACCAGCTCTTCTCCTACACAAAGGCGAGCGACCCTGACCTCGAGCTCGTCTGCGAGCCCCTCGAACTCAGGCCAATCGTCGAGCGCGTGCTGCTCGGCCATTTCCCCGAGTTCGAGGAACGCGGCTGGGAGCCGAAACTCGTTGCCCAGCCTCAGGACGTCACCATAAGCGCTAACAGCGATGCCCTTGAGCGCATTCTGGAGAACCTCGTGGTCAACGCCCTGCGCCACGGTATCGACGCTCCCCGCATCGCGCTCGCGCGCGGGCGTATCCGCATCGCCAACCGCGTGGCAGACCCCGCCGAACTCGATGTCACGCGTCTCTTCGACCGCTTTTACCAGGCCGACACCGCGCGGGGCAAGAGCGGAGCGGGCCTCGGGCTCGCCGCAGCCGCCAAGCTCGCCCACGCCATGGGGCTCGAGCTTTCTGCCTCGTTCGAGAGAGACATGCTCGTCTTCGAGCTTTCGCAGCCCTCCCGTCCCTCTCTTTCAGCCATAACGCCACAAGGGCGATTGAGCAGGGCGACTGAGCAGGGCCCCCGTACTTAGTTTCCAAAATCACTCCGCAGCGCGAAGGCCCCCGTTGTCAACGCTTCGAAGAAGCGAGACAACGGGGGCCTTCATGCGCGAGGACGTTTTGGAAACTAAGTACGGAACCCGCCCAGACCGTCCGGTGGGATCAGAGTACCCTTGCTGTTACTCCGCTTTGCCCACGGAGTTGAGGTTGGTCATGCGGATCTTAACCAGCTCGGTAATCTCGCGCATGCCCTCCTTGGCCGGCTTCTTGGGATCGAAGCAGGCGGGGTTCTCGGCCATGTAGGCCATGAAGCCCTTGGTGTAGGCCTGACGCAGCTCAGTGGCGTAGTTAACCTTGCAGATGCCGTTCTTCACAGCCTCGGCAACCTGCTCATCGGGCACACCGGAGGTGCCGTGCAGAACCAGCGGCACGTCGACGGCGTCGCGGATGGCCTTGACCACGGACTGCTCGATGTGCGGGTCGCTCGTGTACACGCCGTGGCTGGTGCCAACGCCAATGGCCAGCGAGGTGCAGCCCGTGCGCTCGACAAACTCCTTGGCCTCGGCCGGATCGGTGTAGGGGCTCTCGCCCTCAACCGCAGGACCGTCGTCCTCCTTGCCGCCAACCTTGCCGAGCTCGGCCTCGACAGGCACGCCCATGGCACGGCCAGCGTCGGCGACGGACTTGGTCAGGGCGATGTTGTCCTCGAAGGACTCGTGCGAACCGTCGATCATGACGGAGGTGTAGCCAGTGCGGAAGGCCTGCATGCAGCGGTCATAGCCATCGCCGTGGTCGAGGTGCAGGGCGACGGGCACGGAAGCGCGCTCGGCGGCAGCCTTGACCATGCCGTAGAAGTAATCCAGGCCAGCGGTCTTGATGGTGCCCGGGGTGGTCTGCATGATGACGGGGGACTTGGTCTCCTCGGCAGCGGCCAGAACGGCCATAACAAACTCGAGGTTCTCGACGTTGAACGCGCCAACGGCGTAGTGGCCGGCCTGAGCGTCCTTGAGCATCTTTTCGGTGGTAACAAGTGCCATGAGCGTTTGCTCCTCTCCCTCGCCCGCATCTGGACATCGGGCGTAGTTGTTCACAAGGCGTTTACCTTGCGTTTTGCTGCGCTCATTGTATGAAATTCAGCGGCTTTACACGCGCGAGATATTGAGCCCATGCAGGTCAATACAGTCGTTTTTGAAAAGTAAACGGAAGGAATTTGAGCCGAGTGGACATGTTCGATATTGAATTTTGAGTGTTCAGCGTCTTTCTTTTATAGAAAAGATAAGTAATCGAAAGGTCTTTTCTTACTCAAAAAGAAAATGAACGAAAATAGAGTCAACACAATTCCTGCAAATTTAGCCGAGAATGGAGCAAGCATGGCCCAAGCCACCAACCGTGCTTTTGCCGACGAACGCCGTACCGCCATTATGGAAATGCTCGAGCATAATGCCTCGGTGCAGGTAGCAGAAATCGCCCAGACCTTTGGTGTGTCCTCCGTCACCGCCCGCGCCGACTTGGACGCCCTCGCCGAGTCCGGCAAGCTGCGCCGCACGCATGGTGGCGCTGTGTCGCTCCAGAAGCGGCTGACCGTATCCACCCAGGATCGCCGCATCAACGTCAATGTCGCCGCCAAGCAGGCCATCGCACAAAGCGCCATTGAACTCGTCGGCAACGGTGACACCCT
Organism: uncultured Collinsella sp.; assembly: GCA_900554325.1. Classification (GTDB taxonomy): domain Bacteria; phylum Actinomycetota; class Coriobacteriia; order Coriobacteriales; family Coriobacteriaceae; genus Collinsella. Next base: position 9,237 of record USHA01000032.1, on the reverse strand, counting down.
GCTCGTCGACTCGGGCACCACGGCGCTCGAGTTCGTCCGGCTCCTCGATCAGCGCGACGGTATCACCGTCATCACGGCAGACATAACCATTGCCGATTACATCGACGAGAGCATGCCCTCAGTCGATGTCGTCATGCTGGGCGGGGCGCTGCGCAAAGGCCATCGTTATTTGTACGGACCGCTCACTATGCAAGCGCTCCAAATGGTCCATGCCGATCTTGCCGTCATGTGCCCTGGCGCTTTTGTCCCCAGCTGCGGCTTTACGACCGACTTTCCCCAGATGGCCGAGACCAAAACGGCTATGATCGCCGCGGCCCATCAAAGCGTCGCCCTCATGGACGCCAGCAAGGTTAACGGACGCGGCATGTACCGCTTTGCCGAACTTACCGATGTCGACACCATCGTGATGGACCGTGACCCCGACAACGCCGTCGCCACCTCAATCGCCGAGGTCACCGACATTGACGCCCCAACCCTCATCATCGCCACCGCCTAAAAACAAAAACCACCACAAAGGTGCCTGAGTCCCCTTTGTGGTGGTTTGAACGGCACGGCGGTTCGCTCCGCCAGTTTGTCTCAATCTGTAACAACTAGACCCCTAAAAGTCAGTTAACTGTTACAGATCGAGATAATTCCGCTCGACCCCCGCCCTTAATCTAAACCTGTAACAGATAGAGTCGATTTAGCCGCCCAGATGTTACAGATTGAGACAGTTGGACGCGAAACGGTCTTGGCAGAAGTGGCCCTCTAGCAAAGAGACGCTACATATCGACCGAAGCCCGGCAGCGCAAACTCGAAACGTCCCTGTAAGGGTTCTTCAATCACCCCTGCCTCAATTAGACGTTTTTTATACGTCGAGATCGAACCGGAACTTTTCTTAAGCCGCGCAGCCAATTCTTGCCTGGTCGTCGTCCCCTCCGGATTCATTGCACGAAGAAAATCCAAGTCCCCCTGTGAAAGTTCCGCTGCAGTCGAGGCAAAAACGCGCGATTCGAGCTCCTCTTGCGCAAGCTTCGCGCCACGTTCGACGTCTTCAAGGGAAACCTCAGCCGCCTGGCGCGAAGCGTTCCACGCCCGATATCCCACCAACTGGAACATAAACGGAAAACCATCGATTGCCTCGGCAGCACGGTCGACCGCCTCATCGGAAATCGTTTTGCCACCGTCTTCAATCGTCAGCCGAAACGCTTCTTTTACCTCAGTCGGCGAAATAGATCCCAGCGAATGCTGGGCAGCACGACGAAGAAACGATGTCGATTTTCCCGTCAACAACGCCAGCACGCGAAACGGCAGCCCCGCCATAAGCAAAGCTACTTTTTTGTTCTCGCTCACAAAATGTTGGTAGGTGGTAACGAGCTCGGTCATTTGAGCAAACGATGCATCAACTTCGTCAACGGCGATAAGCACCCCGGTGCCAGTCGCTTCAAGCTGAGCAAACAGAGCGTTCATCTTAGTACGCCAGTTGGCGCCCTCAAATTCAATATCAACGTTTTCCCAGCTCATACTACCTATGGGGGCAATCCCAACACTGTTCACACGCCTAGAAGCGGGCTTTTCGATCAGATGGGCAGCCGATTCGTTGAGGCGCTGCAGAATGTCTTCGAGCATCCCGTCCGAAGCCGTCACATTCGCCGTAATCCAGCCTTCTTGCTGGGCGCGGTATGACAGATATGCCAAAAGGGCCGTTTTGCCCGTCCCGCGCGCTCCGTAGAAAATCGAGCATAGGTTGGGGTCGGAATCGGCGCTTTCAAACGCCAGCACCATATCATCAATGATTTGCTCACGGCCGGCCATGTATGCCGGTACACGTCCGAACATCGGCGTGAACGGATTTGCTTGCCTGTACGCTGTCGCCGCCGCCATAAAGCCTCCCTTGAACTCACGTAATTCCATTATGCCCCACAGCTCTTGATTTCTTTGAGCATCTTTGAGTTTTTTGAGCACCTTTGAGTTTCTTGAGCATTCTTGAGTTCTTTGAACAAAAACCACCACAAAGGTGCCTGTCCCCTTTGTGGTGGTTTTGACGGTAGAAGCGAGCGCGTTGTTACTTGGACAGCTCGTCGGCGAGAACCTCGATCTGAGCGCGCGATGCGTCGTTGAGCGAACCCAGGACAGTCACCTTGTTCTGCGTCAGCGTGATGTCCTTCATGCCCTCGAGCTCCTTGGTCATAACTTTGGCAGCAGCGGGCGCCCAGGAGCCGGCCTCGACGAGTGCCACCGTTCGGTTCTGATAGGCGTGCCCGGCAAGCGTATGGATAAAGGTGCTCATGAACGGGAAGATCTCGCCCTGATAGGTAATGGAAGCGAGCACCAGACGGTCATAGCGGAACGCGTCCTCAACGGCCTCGGCCATATCGTCGCGAGCCAGGTCAAAGACGGAGACCTTCTGGCCGCGGGCCTCGAGCGCAGATGCGAGCTCCTCAACGGCAGCCTTCAGATGGCCATACACACTCGCATAGGCGATCGTGATGCCCTCGTCCTCGGGCTGGTAGCTCGACCAGGTGTTGTAGGTGTCGAGGTAGTAGCCCAGGTTCTCGGTCAGCACAGGACCATGGAGCGGGCAGATGATCTGGATATCCAGATCGGCGGCCTTCTTGAGCACGGCCTGCACGAACTTGCCGAACTTACCGACGATGCCAAAGTAGTAGCGGCGCGCTTCGCAAGCCCAGCCCTCGGGATCCTCGATGTCGTTAGCACCGAACTTGCCAAAGCCGTCGGCACTAAAGAGCACCTTGTCGGTGGACTCGTAGGAGAAGATCACCTCGGGCCAGTGCACGTTGGGGGCGCCGACAAACGTTAGGCTGTGGCCACCCAGGTCGAGCACGTCGCCCTCTTTGACGACCATCTTGCGATCGGGGTAGTCGGTGCCAAAGTAGTTGACCATCATGCGGAAGGCGCCCATGCTGGCCACAATCTGTGCCTGGGGATAGCGCTCCATAAAGGCGGCGATACCGGCGGAGTGATCGGGCTCCATGTGATGGACGACCAGGTAGTCGGGCGTACGGCCGTCGAGCGCGGCCTCGAGGTTGCCGAGCCATTCGTCGACAAAGCCGGCGTCGACCGAATCGGCGACAGCGATTTTATCGCCCAAGATAACATAGCTGTTGTATGCCATGCCGTTCTCGGACACGTCGTACTGGCCCTCGAACAGGTCAATGTCGTGATCGTCGACACCGATGTAGCGGATATCCTTGGTGATCTCCATCAGGCAAAGCCTCCTAGATAGACAAAAGAACCCGTCTATCATAGCACTCGCCTTCATAGCCACGGCTATCTGTCAGCATCCTTATCGATTGTTATTGAGGCGGAATATACCTCCGTTTACCTGCAAAAACTATGTGCGCGGTATCGCCGTGCTATGTCGAATAATGAGCTGGCCGGGAATACGAATGGCAACGGTTTTGCCCGCCGTACCCGCCTTGGGAACCGCGTGCTCGAACACCTCGCGTCCACGCTGATGCAAATCGAATCGCACGGTCGTGAGCTCGTTGTGTGCCACAAAATCATCGAGCGAATCGTCGACACCCACCACGCTCACGTCCTCGGGCACGCGCAGACCGCTATCGCGCAGCGCGGCAATCGCGCCATTTGCCATCTGGTCGTTTGCCGCGTAAATCGCCGTCATGGTGCGATCATGCTCGGCCAGGTACCTGCCGGCCTCGTAACCGCTGTTGGCAGACCAGTCGCCCTCGAGCGGCTCTACCGGCTCGATGTGTTTACGCTCGAGCGCATCCTGCCAACCGGCGCGACGAAATTGCTCGTCGACCGAGAACGACGGGCCGCCAATATAGCGAATTTGCTCGTGCCCCAGCTCAAACAGGTGATCCACAAGCAATAGCGAGCAGCCGTAATGGTCGGAATCGACCGTGGTCACCCGCGGATGCGCATACATGGTAACGATGACCGTGCCAATGCCCGGCAGTGGATCAAACGTCTCAAAATCGGGCGCCATGCGACTCATGCCGATGATGATGCCGTCCACGGGCAGCGCGGCCATACGACGCGTGGCCTCGGCAAGCGAAAACTCCTCGGTCTTGGACATCTCGACCAGCGTGATGGCGCAATTATGCTCGCGAGCAGCGCTGGCGATGCCGTCGATCATTGAGAGGTTGCCAAACTTGGTGACATCGTTGATGCATAGGCCGACCGAATGGTAACGGCCGTCGCGCAGCGAGCGACCGGCATAACTCGGACGAAAGCCGAGCTCTTGCATAGCGGCCTGCACGCGCTGGCGCGTCTGCTCGTTAACGTTGGGCAAGCCGTTGGCGACGCGCGAAACCGTCTGCTGCGAAACGCCGGCAGCGCGGGCGACGTCGGCCATGGAGACCGGACGCGTACCTGCATCGTTGGACGGGCGCCTTGCCACAGGATCACCTTCACCCTTGCGAGATCTGAATAGCGTGCATGCCGGCCCGGGCAGAAATACATCCCGCGCCGAGGCCTGCTATCGTCGGACGCATGTTAACGTACTCTACTTTTTCTATCTGCATCTCTTCTGCTTTATAAGTCCATACAGCAGTACCGTTCACGGCTGTTTTTCTACCGATTACCAGATTCTCAAAAAGTGACAAACGTTGTGTTATGAGTACGTTAACATAGCCCACAACGTGCGGCATCGTGAACACTTGGTTCATTCCGCTTCAAGTTGTTAACGTACTCATAACGACGCAAAACTCCCCGTGCGCGCCAAGGAAAGGACTCCCATGACCACCCCCGACGAAAAGACATTCGCCACGCTCACCAAGCTATTTGAGGAGGAGTTTGGCCCCATCGGCGACCGCCAGGTGCTCTACGTGCACGCGCCCGGCCGTTCCGAGATCAGCGGCAACCACACCGACCACGAGGGCGGCCACGTCATCGCCGGCTCGCTCGATGTCGCCGTTGACGGTATCGCCGTGGCAACCGACTCCAACAAGATTCGCGTTGCCGACGAGGGCTACCCCACGTTTGAAATCGCACTCGACACGTTAGATGTTCAGGAGTCCGAGAAGGGCACGTCCGCAAGCCTCGTGCGCGGTATGGCCCACGAAATCGCAGCGCTTGGTGTTGAGCCCAAAGGCTTCGACTTCGCCTTCACCTGCTCCGTCCCCTCGGGCGGCGGCCTTTCCAGCTCTGCCGCCGTCGAGGCCGCGTACGGTCGTGCCATGGAGACGCTCTGGGGGGCGCCCGCCATTGAGCCCGTCACGCTCGCTCAGATGAGCCAGCGCACCGAGAACAACTACTACGGCAAGCCCTGCGGTCTGATGGACCAGGCCGCTGTGTGCCTGGGCGGCCTTGCCTACATGGACTTTGAGGACCAGGCTCAGCCTAAAACCCAGAAGCTCGAGCTCAACTTTGAGGATCACGGCTATGCGCTCGTGCTCGTTAAGGTCGGTGCCGACCACGTGGCCGCTACCGACGACTACGCCGCCGTTCCGCGCGAGATGCAGGATGTTGCCGCCGAGTTTGGCAAGGCACGCCTGTGCGAAGTCAACGTTGCCGACTTTGATGCCAAGCTGCCCGAGCTGCGCGCCAAGCTGGGTGACCGCGCGTGCCTGCGCGCCGTTCACTACTGGTACGAGAACGGCCTGGTCGACAAGCGCTGGGCAGCTCTCAACGCCGGCGACATCGACCAGTTCCTGGTCCTCACGCGCGAGTCCGGCGCCAGCTCTGCCATGTACCTACAGAATGTCGTTGCCAAGCTGGGCTCCGAGCAGCCCTCGATGTATGCCCTGGCGCTGGCCGAGCACGTGCTCGACGGCCGCGGCGCCGTCCGTATCCACGGTGGCGGCTTTGGTGGCACCATCCAGGCCTTCGTGCCGCTCGACCTGGTCGACACCTTCATTGCCAAGATGAACGGCTGGCTGGGCGAGGGCTCTGCCCGCCACTACGCAATTTCTGACAAGGGGGCTTACGCGGCATGGCTGTAATGACTGATGTGCGCGAGGCCGCGCAGGGCCTCATCGAATATGCCATCCACCGATCGATGATCGGACAGGACGACCGCATCTGGGCCTACAACACCATTCTGGAGTGCATCGGCGCCACTGGCCCCGCACTCGACATGGCCTGGGCGCTCCAGGTCGAGAAACTCTCGCTCGTTCACCCCGATACCCTGCCCGACTTTGACCTTGAAGGTACACTTGCCGCGCTTTCCGAGGCTGCCGTTGCCAACGGCGCCGCCGAGGACACGGCGTCGGGCCGCGACCGCATCGCCATGCGCATTATGGGCGTGCTCATGCCGAGACCTTCGGTTGTAAACGAGGAGTTCAACGGCCGCATGGGCGTCAACGAGCCCCGCGCCGCGACCGACTGGTTCTACGGTCTGTGCTGCGACGCCGGCTACGTGCGCCGCGCCGCCATCGCGCGCAACATCAAATGGAGTACCCCCACCAACTGGGGCGACCTCGAGATCACCATCAACCTGTCGAAGCCTGAGAAAGACCCGCGCGATATTGCCGCGGCCGGTGCCGCCAAAAACACGGGCGAGAAGTATCCCGCCTGCCAGCTCTGCATCGAAAACGAGGGCTACCCTGGACGCTCCGCTGCAGCCGACGGCGGCGCTCACCCCGCCCGCCAGAATCTGCGCGTTATCCCCATTGAGCTCGACGGCGAGCGCTGGGGCTTCCAGTACAGCCCGTACGCGTACTTTAACGAGCACTGCATTGCCATGAGCTCCAAGCATCGCCCGATGCACGTCGACCGCAAGGGCCTGACCTGTCTGCTCGACTTTGTGGACCTGTTCCCGCACTACTTTATTGGCTCTAACGCCGACCTGCCCATCGTGGGCGGCTCGATTCTGTCGCACGACCACTTCCAGGGCGGCGCGCACGAGTTCCCCATGATGCATGCCGCCGAGGTCTCGCAGTTTAGCGTGCCCGGCTTTGACCAGGTCAGCGGCACCGTGTTGCAGTGGCCGCTTTCGGTGCTGCGACTGCGCTCGCACGACCGCGCCCAGTTGCTCGACGCCGCCGAGAAGATTATTCTCGCCTGGCGCGAGTGGACCGATGAGTCGGTTGGCGTCATCGCACACACGGCCGACGGCGTGGCGCACAACACCGTGACGCCCGTCATTCGCCGCGTCGACTCTCGCGGAAATGCCGGCGGCGAGATTTACGAGGCCTACTTGGCGCTTCGCTGCAACATCACGACCGATGAGCATCCGCTGGGCGTGTTCCACCCGCATGCCGAGTACCACCACATTAAGAAGGAGAACATCGGCCTGATCGAGGTCATGGGCCTGGCCATTCTTCCGCCGCGCTTGGTTCCCGAGCTTGGCGCCGTTCGCGAGCATCTGCTGGCAGCCAAGGTCGATACCAGCTACGACCTTGCCGGTGCGCTCGAGGGCGACGACCTTTGCCGCAGCCACACCGCATGGGCCGAGGACGTCTTTGCTCGCCGCGCCGACGAGCTTACGGCGGATAACGCCATCGATATCCTGCACGAGGAGGTCGGCGTGGTGTTTGGCCACGTGCTCGACAACGCCGGCGTCTTTAAGTGGGACGAAGCCGGCCGCGCCGCCCAGCAGCGCTTTATCGACTCGCTGTAGTACGCGAACTCGAAAGCACGCACTTAACAAATAGCGCCTACACGACCACGGCGCCCGCCGGCAACATCGCCGACGGGCGCCGTTTTCTGATGCAAGGGTAGCTAATTTGCACCAAAACAAGGAGTGTTCCAAACTGCCGACAGAGAAGGAACGCTCCCACCTGCCGACCTGAATCCCCACATTATTCGATGGAAAAACGTGGTTACCTCCCACATTATTCGATGGAGAAACGTGGTTTACTCCCACATTATTCGATGGAAAGACCAAAACGGTCTTATACTAACCATGATCGTTAGGGGGCAGTATGCAGCGACAGCTAATGGACGAACTCATCGCTTGGAAATCTAGGTCAAACCGCAAGCCCCTCCTGCTTAAGGGGGCCCGCCAGACGGGAAAAACTTGGCTTCTCAACGAATTCGCAGGCCAGCAGTATCAAAACGTCATCCGTTTTGACTTTATGCTCGAACCGGGCGCACGTTCGCTGTTCGACGGAAGCCTTGACCCCAAACGCATCATCTCCCAGATAGAGCTCCTGCGCGGCCAGACCATAACGCCGACAGACACGCTCATCATCTTCGACGAAATCCAAGAGGCACCGCGTGGCATCACCTCGCTCAAATACTTCAACGAGCTGGCGCCGGAATACCATATCATGGCAGCCGGCTCCTATATGGGGCTCGCGCTCCGACGCGAAAACGAGTCGTTCCCCGTCGGCAAGATCGACCAGCTTACCATGCGCCCCATGGGGTTTGTCGAGTTCGTTCGTGCCGTCGATGGCGATCCGCTCGCAGATGCCATCCTTGCCGCAGACATGGACCTGCTGGCGAACGTTTCCGAAAAGCTCGAGCGCCTGCTCAAGGAATACCTCGTTGTCGGTGGCATGCCAGAAGTTGTCTCCGCTTTCGCCGCCTCCCACGATTTCATCGAGGCCCGCAGGCTTCAGCAGCAAATCATCGAAGCTTATGAATCCGATTTTGGCAAGCATGCGCCAGCCCGCATCGTCGAGCGCATGAGGCTGGTTTGGAAATCCCTTCCCGGCCAGCTCGCAAAGGAAAACAAGAAGTTCGTCTACGGCGCGCTTCGTCCCGGGGCGCGCGCACGCGATTTTGAGGAAAGCCTCCAGTGGCTCATGGGCTATGGAATCGTTCATAAGGTACCACGTGTTTCCGCCCTAAGAGCACCGCTCACAAGCTACGAGGATCTCTCGGGCTTCAAGCTGTTCTGCATCGACACCGGCATCCTCGGAGCACTCTCCGGCCTCACGCCAACCATTGTTCTGAACGGGCCCGCTGTTTTTACGGAGTTCAAAGGCTCGCTGACCGAGCAATACGTCGCACAGGAGCTTTTGCTCCAAGGCAATACTCCCGCGTATTGGTCATCCTCCTCCGGCAATGCAGAGACTGACTTTGCCATCGACCATGCGGGGACCGTGCTTCCGCTCGAGGTCAAGGCAGCAGAGAATCTCAAAGCAAAGAGCCTGAGGATTGCCTGCGAGAAGTTCAAGCTCGAGCGCTGCGTGAGAACATCGTTAGCGGCATATAGAGACGAGGGCACGCTCGTCAACATTCCGCTCTGGGAGATTGGGCAAATCGACAAGCTGGCATAGGCGCTGTGGAGGGGGTGCCCCGTAAGGAGTGTCCCAAACTGCCAGCAGAGACGATATGAGCAGGACATAAAAACATTGAGAGCCCCTGCTGCATGAAAGACCG
>USHA01000031.1 GCA_900554325.1 uncultured Collinsella sp. | reverse complement strand
GCTTGGCGCCGATCTCCTCGTAGCGCTGCGGCTTCTCCAGAAAGTCGACGACCTCCTTGAGAGACTCCTTGGCCTCTTCCTGGCCGGCGACGTCCTTAAAGGTCACGCCCACGTCCTTGGAGGCGATCACGCGCGCGCCGGACTTACCCAGTCCGCCGCCGCCAAAACCGCCGCCGCCAAAGTTCATCGACGGGCCGTCATCGCCCATAGCCTTCTTCATGCGGCGGTTGAGCCACCAACCGATGAGGAAGAAAATCGCCATGGGAAGAATGAGTGTGAGCAGGTAGTAGGTCATTAAACCCGAGTTTTTATCGGGAACGACCGACTCCAGCGAAGCGCCAGACTCAAGCACGCGATCGGTAAAGCCCGCATCGTTCGGCACACCGGTCGTCTTATAGGCGATGTTCTCGTCCTCGCCCTTCTTGGTGTAATAAATCGAGTAATCGTCCGTGTTGTACTCGACCTTGTCGACACTCTTCTTATCGAGCGCTTTGACAAACGTCGAGTAATCGGTCTTCGTAATCTGCTGCGTGTGACCGATGTTAGGGAACAGAACGGTCGAGAGCACGAGGTAGACGACGAAGGCGATGAGCACGTAGAGAATCATATTCCGTCTACGTTTGTTGTCATCCATCTCCATCTGCTTGAACTCCATCTACTGGGGTTGATAATGCTAACTAGAATACCCAACCCGGCCGGCGATAAACCGACGCCGGGCACGAAAGGATAGAGATGGCATCACTGGAAGTCGGCAAGGTTCAAATCTATACGGGCAACTGATCGCGATGAAACCCGACACCACAGAGCTCATACTGACCGGCCGCGGCCTGCTGCCCCTCGCTGACCTCGCCGACCTGGTCACCGAAATGCGCCCCGTCAAACACTACTTCGACGAAGGCCTCCTAGCCCGCCAAGGCATCGAATACTAATTGATCCGAAGGGGACGAAGAGAAACGGATCGTCGACATCACGACGGAGAGCAATGATCCGTTTTCCTCCACCCCAAGGGATCATTAGGCGGTGGCGCGGCCTAGCCAGTTGCCGCTGTGGTGGTAGATGGTGAACATCGTGGCCGTAATGAGCCAGGTTACGGGGTAGACCAGTAGTAGATGCTCGAGCGACGGATCGAAGGGCATGATCGCAAACACCCAGATCACCCTCAAGACAACGGTGCCAAAGATGGTGAGCATCATAGGCTGCAGACTCACGCCGGCGCCGCGAATGGAGCCCGACGCGTTCTCGATAATCGAGAAGATCGCGTAGAACGGCGCGATGAAATGAAGAATCGTCGTGGTGTACGCCGAAATCGAAGCATCGTCGACAAACAGACGCAACAACGGACCCGAGAACACCAGCAGCACGGCAGACAGGCCACCAATGAGCATAAACGACAGCACGAGCGACGTATGGTAGCCCTTGCGCATGCGCTCGTAGTTGCGCGCGCCAAAGTTCTGTGCCGAGAACGTGGTGATCGACACGCCGAGCGCCTCGGTAACCATCCAGATAATGCCATCCAGGCGCCCAGATAGACCCCAGGCAGTCGTGACATCGGCACCAAACGAATTAACCGACACCTGGATCAACACGTTCGAGATCGAATAGGCAGCCGATTGAAAACCGAGTGGCAGACCACACGAGATCATACTCTTGCAAATACCGCGATCGATGCCGAGCCTAGACAGCGAAAGACGCCATGCACCCGGAGCGCGCATCATGCGCAACACGATCATCGTTGCATTGGAGCAAATGGTCAGCGCCACTGCGATGCCACAGCCCAGCGCCTCCATATGCAACACAGCGACAAAGATGATATCCAGCACCACGTTAACCAGGCAGCCAGAGGCAATGATCACGGCGGGCCCGCGTGTGTCGCCCACGGCACGCAGCAGTGCGGTTCCCATATTAAGCAGCAGTGCCGCAACCATCGCGGCAAAATAACAGCGAGCATAGGCCACGCCCTCGGCCAATAGTTCATGCGGCGTGTTCATAAGCACCAGCATGGGCTCAACGAACACTATGCCAAGAATCGAGAAAACGATACCGCCCACCAGCGCAAGCGTCATGGCCGTATGGACCGAACGGCTCAGACGCTCATCATCGTGCTGGCCAAAAAACTGACCCGTGATAACGGCACAACCAGCGCCAACGCCAACGCAAAAGCCAATGCAGAGCTCGGTGAGGACCATCGTGGCTTGAATGCCGCCCAGCGCGAGCTTGCCGCCAAACTGACCGACAATATAGGTACCGATAAGCGTGTAGGCCTGCTGAAAAAACGAACTAAAAAAGATGGGAACGCACAGCGAAAGCAGCTGCTGCCAAATAACACCCTGCGTTACATCGATAGCCGTAGATTTCTTAGCCACACGCCCTCCCCACACGCATACGTCAAACAACAAAACAGCAATTTAAAACCAAAGCCAAAACCAGCTTAGCACCGACTGGCGGCGACCGAAACACCCCGAATTAGAGCGCGGTGCGAAATATCTGCCTAGTGATACAAACCCGGCTGGTAGTGATACTCATTGCTCACGTGCGGGCACAGCTGCCAAAAGGCGACGGCGCTCGCCGCGGCCACGTTGAGCGAATCGACCCCGTGCGCCATCGGAATGCGCACGGCGCGGTCACAGCCGGCAATGGTCTTGGCGCCCAGGCCGGCACCCTCGGTGCCCATAAAGATTGCCAGGCGGTCAATCTCCTGCAGCGCGGGATCGTCCAACGACACCGAATCATCCGTCAACGCCATAGCGGCACACGAAAAGCCGGCATCGTGTAACGCCGCCAGCCCATCATGCGGCCATACACGCGCCTCGCTGCCAATGCGTGTCCAGGGCACCTGGAACACCGTGCCCATGCTCACGCGGGCCGAGCGACGGTACAGCGGGTCACAGCACGTGGGGCTCACCAAAATGCCATCGACGTTCAGCGCAGCCGCCGAGCGGAAAATCGCGCCGACGTTGGTGTGGTCGACAATGCCCTCGAGCACGCACACGCGCACCGGGCGCTCCCCCGCCGCCTCGACGACGCCACCCAAGAACTCGGCTACCGGAATCTGGCGTGGACGACGGAATGCCGCGAGCGCACCGCGCGTCACATTGAAGCCCGTCAAATGCTCCATGAGCTCCATGGAGGCCACGAACACAGGAACAGGACCCGCGCCCTCGCGCACAACCAGGCGCTCGAACAGCGGCATCATCTGATCGAGCCAGCGTTCGCCCAACAGAAAGCTCACCGGCTCGTATCCGGCGCGCACGGCACGCTCGATGACCTTGGCGCTCTCCGCAATAAAGATGCCCTTTTGCGGCTCCAGCACGCAGCGCAGCTCGCGCTCGGTCAGTCGCACATAGGCATCGAGCCGCTCGTCCTCGAGCGAATCAATTCGCAGAACCTCAACGGCATCAGTCATAGCAGCCAGCCCGCACCCTTCTTTACAGCACATCTATACCAAACGAGGCGACGCTAAGCGCCGCCCCATGCATTCAATCAACACGATGATACCGTTCACGCCAGACGATTTACGCCTCGATGCGACGATACGTCACGAACTCATAATTGACGCCCTCGTCACCCTCACCGGCGGCAATCGTCGCGACCCCGCTACGCTGCGCAATCTCCCACGCGGGATCGGCGTCCAAGTCGGGAAAATACGTGTCCACGACATGCACGCAGTGGTCATGAGTGACCTCGGCCTCCACGCAGTACGGCAAAAACTGCCGATAGACATCGCCGCCACCGATCACCCAGGCAACGAGCTCATCGGCAACCGCAGAGAGCGCTTCGTCAACGCTATGCACCACGTCGACGCCCTCGCGGGTAAAGCCTATATCGCGCGTAAGCACGATATTGCGGCGGTTCTTGAGAGGACGCCCGCCGGGAAAACTCAGCAGCGTCTTGCGTCCCATGATAACCGGGCAGCCCTTGGTGCAGGCCACAAAATGGCGCATATCGGCGCGATTGGACACCACCATATCGCCCTCGCAGCCAATACCCCAGTCGTCACACACGGCGACGATGGCAGAAAGCTTACACGTCATGCGCGTCACCTACACCGCAATGGGGATGTTCTTGACCTGAGGGCCGTGCTCATAGCCCTCGACGATCAGGTCATCGGTCGTAAACGCATAGAAGTCATGCACATCGGGGTTGAGCGTTACCTTGGGTGCCGCAAACTGCGGACGCTCGATAAGCTCGCGGACGATATCGACATGACGATCATAGATATGGGCGTCGGCGATCACGTGCAGCAGCTCACCGGGAATCATATCGACCGACTGCGCGACCATCATCAGCAAAATGGCGTACTGGCACACGTTCCAGTTGTTCGCGGCTAAAATGTCCTGGCTGCGCTGGTTGAGAATCATGTTGAGCGTCGGCTTGTCGTCCTGAGGACGCTGCGTCACGTTATAGGTCACGCTATAGGCGCATGGATAAAGGTGCATCTCGGACAGATCGCTAAACACGTACGTATTGGTCATAATGCGGCGACTATACGGCGTGTGCTTAAGGTCGTACAGTACACGGTCCATCTGGTCGAAGTCGCCCTCGGCGTAATGGCTCTTCTGACCAATCTGATAGCCGTAGGCTTTACCGATGGAACCGGTCTCATCGGCCCACTCATCCCAGATATGGCTGTTGAGGTCATGCACGTTATTGGACTTCTTTTGATAGATCCACAGAATCTCGTCCATGGCAGACTTAAGCGCCGTACGGCGCAGGGTGAGCGCGGGGAACTCCTCGCGCAGATCATAGCGCGCCGTGACACCAAAGTTTTTAATGGTATAGGCAGGGGTGCCGTCCTCCCACACCGGGCGGACCTTTTGGCCCTCGGTGGTGGTGCCATGGTCCAAGATATCGCGGCACATGGTTACAAACTGTTGATCAGCTTTGCTCATTGACCCTCCTGTCAGTCGCCTACAAGCGAGATTCATTGTAGCCCAGGCGCACGCGGCCCCACAGCCAAAACATAAGCCCTCATTTTCTGACATATGCCAGAAATTCCTTGCGCAAATCCGCACGTTCGCTATTCTATTGTTGACATATGTCAGATTTGGAGAGTGTATGGCTGGAAGACGCGAAAAACTGCGCCGCGTTGGGATCATCCCCGAATATCGCGGCTTTACCCCCGATGGCCTTGCCAGCGGAGACGCTATCGATATGACGGTCGATGAGCTCGAAGTACTGCGCCTGTGCGATCTGGAGGGCCTCAATCAGGAGGCCGTCGCCCTGCACATGGGCATCGCCCGCGCCACGGTGGCGGCAATCAGCAGCCGCGCGCATCGCAAGGTGGCAAACGCGTTGGTCAATGGACGAGCGATTGTCATCGAGGGCGGTAATATCGCATACTCCCCCATCACCACGACGACGGCCGCATGGCCAGCAAAGGAGGTCGGCACCATGAGGGTGGCAACGACGTACGACAACGGCAACATCTTTATGCACTTTGGCCGCAGCGAGCAGTTCAAGATCTACGACATCCAAGATGGCAAGGTGCTCAACGAGCAAGTCGTAGGCACCGGCGGCACCGGTCACGGCGCCCTGGCGGGTCTGCTTGCCAACGGTGGCGTTGACACGCTCATCTGCGGCGGTATCGGCGGCGGCGCCATCAACGCGCTCACCCAGGCTGGCATCACGGTCTATGCGGGCGCCCAGGGCAGCTGCGATGCCTGCGTCGAGGCCCTCATTGCCGGCACGCTCGCTCAGACCGGCGAGGCCACCTGCGACTGCCATGGTCACGACCACGAGCACACCCGCGAGCATGGCGAGTCCTGCGGCTGCCACGGCCATCACGAGCACGAGGGCCACGAGGGCTGCAGCTGCCACTAACGACAAGCACCTCGTCGAGAACGCGCTTCCTCGCGTGCGACAACCAGCGAACAAACGGCGAAGGCCGCCTGGAATACCATCCAGGCGGCCTTCGCCATACACGACTCAACTAGTCGTTACTTCTTGTTGCGCATCTGCGCTTCCATCTGGCGCAGCAGGTCCATATCGGACTTGGGGCCGCCCGTTCCCAGGCCGCCCATGCCGCCCAGCCCCATGGCATCCAGACCGGGAATATTGGGCATGCGCATCTTTTTGCCCTTCTTACCCTTCTTGCCCTTCTTGCCGCCGGCCTGCGCCTGATTGGCCATCGTGCGCATGCGGCCCATCATCTTATTCATCTCGCCCCACTGCTTCATAAGGCTATTGACCTCGGTGGGGGTCACGCCGGCGCCCTTGGCAATGCGGGCACGGCGCTGGCCGTTGATGATGGAGGGGCGAAGGCGCTCCTCCTTGGTCATCGACATGATGATGGCCTCGTTCTTATCGAAGATACCTTCGTCCAGGTTACCACCCATCTGGTTAAGCGCACTCTGGCCACCGGGGAGCATGCCCAGAATGCCCTTCATGCCGCCCATCTTCTTGACGGCCTTCATCTGGTCGAGCATGTCGTTCATGGTAAAGCCCTCGCGCAGCATGCGCTCGGCGGCCTCGAGCTGCTCGGCGTCGGCCGCCTCCTGGGCCTTCTCGATAATGCCGACAACGTCGCCCATACCCAGAATGCGCTTGGCCATACGATCGGGGTAGAACGGCTCCAGCGAATCGGGCTTCTCGCCCATGCTCACAAACTTGATGGGCTTGCCGGTCACCTGGCGCACGGAAAGCGCGCCGCCGCCACGGGCATCGCCGTCGAGCTTGGAGATGATCACTCCGTCAAAGTCGGTGCGCTCGGCAAAGGTCGAGACGACGTTGACGATATCCTGGCCGGTCATGGCATCGACGACCATCAACACCTGATCGGGCTTAACGGCCTTCTTGATGTCCACGGCCTCCTGCATCATCTGCTCGTCGATCTGCAGACGACCGGCGGTATCGACGATGACCACATCGCGCAGGTGGTCGACGGCCTCCTGGATAGCGCCCTTGGCGATATCGACCGGGTGCTCGCCGTCACCGCGGAAGACCGGCACGCCGATCTCGCCGCCGAGCGTGGCCAGCTGGTCGGCAGCAGCGGGACGGTAGACGTCGCACGCGGCGAGCAACGGCGAGCGACCCTGCTTCTTGAGCAGGTAGGCCAGCTTTACGGCAGCCGTGGTCTTACCGGAGCCCTGCAGACCCACAAGCATGATGACATTGGGAATACGGTTGCTAAAGACGAGCTTGCTCTCGGTGGAGCCGAGCATCTCGGTAAGCTCGTCGAGCACGATCTTGACGACGTTTTGCGCCGGAGAGAGCGACTCCATGACCTCTGCGGTCATGCAGCGCTCCTTAGTCTTGGCGACAAACTCCTTGACGACCTTAAAGTTGACGTCGGCCTCGAGCAGCGCCATGCGAATATCGCGCATGGCCGAAGTAATATCGGCCTCGGTCAGCTTGCCCTTGCCGCGCAGGCGGTCAAATGTGTCGTTGAGGCGATCGCTCAGGGAATCAAACACTAGTCACTCCTTAATTGGACTCGCCCACCAGGGCGCGGCAGAAATCTTTGGCATTGAACTCCTGCAGGTCATCGACCTGCTCGCCCACGCCGATGCGCAGGATCGGGAGCTTGAGCTTCTCGGCCACGGCCATGGCGATGCCGCCCTTAGCCGTGCCGTCGAGCTTAGTCATGATAATACCGTCCAGGCCCAGCGCCTCGTTAAACTCGAGCGCCTGGTTCAGACCGTTTTGGCCCGTCGCGGCGTCGATCACAAGCACGACCGAAACCGGCATGGGACCGGCGGCCATATTGGCGGCGCGCTTACGGGTCACATTGACCACCTTGGCAAGCTCGCGCATGAGCTCGGGGCTCGTGTGTAGACGGCCGGCGGTATCGATAAGCACCAGGTCGCTGCCGCGCTTGTCGGCCTCGTCGAGCACGTCGTAGCAAACACTTGCCGGGTCGGAGCCGCGGTCGCGCTTGATGACGGGGACGCCAGCGCGCTGGCCCCACACATCGAGCTGCTCGATAGCGGCAGCGCGGAAGGTATCGGCCGAACCGATCACGACGTTCTTGCCGCGGGCGGCCATGGCGCTCGCGATCTTACCGACCGTCGTGGTCTTGCCGGCACCGTTGATGCCGACAAACAGCACGCAGCTCGGCGTATCGGAGAACGGGTCATGCTCGACGGGCACAAAGTGACCCTCGAGCTGTTCGGCCAGGGCGCGGCGAAGCTGCGGGGCGGTCTTGAGGTTCTTCTTGGCCGCGGCATCGCGCAGGTCATCGGAGACCTGAATGGCGACCTCGGCGCCCATGTCACCCATGACGAGGGTGTCCTCCAGGTCCTCCCAAAAATCCTCGTCGACCTCGCCGCCAAAGTAGAAGACCTCGTTGAGGGCCTCGCGGCTGCGCTCAAGTCCGCGCGAGAGAGCATCGAAGAATCCCATTATGCATTCACGACCTTTCCGGTTTCGCGATCGAGTTTTTGCGAGACGACGCGACTGACGCCGTCGGCTTGCATCGAGACGCCATAGAGGACGTCAGCGTCCTCCATAGTACGGCGCTGATGCGAGATTACCAAGAGCTGTGTATCGGAGCGCAGCACATCGAGGGCGCCGATGAGCTTGGACAGGTTGGCGTCGTCGAGCGCCGCCTCGACCTCGTCCAGCACATAGAACGGCACCGTGCGTGTACGGTACACGGCAAAGAGCAGGGCGAGCGCCGTCAGACTCTTCTCGCCGCCCGACATGAGCATCATCTTGGTAATGCGCTTGCCGCGCGGCTGCGCCACGACCTCGATACCCGTCTCGGCAGGATGCTCGGGATCGGTCATCTCCAGATGAGCCTGGCCGCCCGGGAAGAGCATAGCGAAGATCTCGCGGAAGTTCGCATCGACCTTCTCAAACGTCACCAGGAAGGCCTTCCGCATCTTGCGATCAATGGCCACGGTGATCTTGGTGAGCGCCTTGCGCGCGCTCTCCAGATCGGCCAGCTGCCCCTCGATGTAATCGGCGCGGCGCTTGAGCTGCTCGTACTCCTCCATGGCAACTTGGTTAACGGGACCAAGGTTGTTGATCTGGCGCACAAGCTGGTTGAGTTCGCGCTCGGCGGCATCGCGGTCCGTGGGCGCCGGAAGCATGAGCGCTTCCTCGAGTACCGTGGTGCCATCGGCGGTAATGGCCTTAATGGCGGCCTCTACCTGCACCTCGAGCTTGCCACGCGCGACCTTGAACTCGTTTTGCGTTGCGGTGGCGGTGTTGACCTTCTCCTTGGCGCGAGCGACCTCGGCCTTGGCGTCCTCGATGGTCTTCTTGAGCGAAGCCGAGTCCGCCTCCTCGAGCGAAGCCTGATCACGCAGGCGTGCCGCCCAGTCCGAGGCACGCTCCAGCAGAGCCGAATAGCGCTCATGCATGGGATCGACACGCAGGCGCAGCAACTCAAGCGAGCGCGAGGCCTGTCGCGTTCCACGGATGCGACGATCGATGCCCTCCAGGCGATGCTCCAGATCGGGCACGCGGCCCGTCAGAGAACGCAGGCGCTCGCTCGTCTGAGCCAGGCGAACCTTGGCGTCGGCGAGCTTGCCGGCGGCCTCGGAGTCGTCGCGACGCACGCGATCGAGCTCGTCATTTGCCTCGGCAATCTGCAGGCCCAGGTCACTCGCATGCGCGCGGGCCTCATCGCGCGAGCGGGTAAGCTCGTCCACGCGCGGACGCGCGGCGCGAACGGCCTCGGCCGCCTGCTTGCGGCACTTGGAAATGCGGACGCGCTCGACCTCGGCGTTGTTGGCACTCTGCTCAAGGCGGCCGATCTCGGACAGGAGCGAGCGGCGCTCGCCCTCAAGGCGAGCAATCTCGCCGGCGGCATCGCCCTCGGCGGCACGTGCCTCTTCGACGGCCGCATTGGCCTCGATGACCTGATCCGAAACATGCTCGAACGTAGCGGCCAGATCGGGCTCCAGGCCCTCGAGCTCACGAATGCGACGCTTGCGCTCCAAGGCACCCGAAGCCTCTCCGGCATCGAGCCCCACGCGTACCAGGCCGCCGCAGGCAACGCGGGCGCCGTCGGGGGTCACATAGGTCACGCCGTCCACAACCGGCGCCGCCAGCGCAGCCGCCAAATCATCGACAACGTAATAGCCGCCGAGCAGGGCCTCGACGACCGGACCATAGCCCGCGCGCACAGACAGGTGATCAACCAGACGGGAACCGGCAGCGCCTTCAGCGGCAGCAGAGCCACTCACGCCGCGTGCCACCAACAGCGCCTCGCCCGAAGCCTTCTTCTGATCCAAGGCGGCGCGACCGGCGCGCTCAAGCGCGGCAGCATCGTCGAACAGCAGAGCATCGATATCACCGGCGAGCAGCTGCTCAACCAGGCCCTCGAGCTCACGCGGAGCCTCGAGCACGTCACCCAGACGGCCCGCAACGTCGTCGCCCAGCGCGCCCACCAGACGGCTCACCAGCGGCGAGCTGTCGGCCATGCGGGCATCGAGCTTCTTTTGACTGGCAAGCTCCGAGCGTACCTCAGACAGCTTGTTGCGCGCCTCGCCCTCGCTGGCACGCAGGTCCTTGAGGGCCGCGCGAGCAACCTCGGTGGCTTCACGCGCATCGGTCTGGGCCTGACGCGACTCCTCAAGGGCGCTCTCAAGCTCCTCAGCGCGGTCACGACGGCTCTCGAGCGAGGCCGTGACCTCCTCGAGCTGCTCGTCGATCTGCTCCAGGCGCGAGGCATACATATTGTCCTCGACCTCGGCGTTGGAAAGCGAATCCTTCACCTTGGCGAGCTCGAGCGCGGCGTTATCGGCCGCACGCTGCACATCGCGCTGTTCGCGTGTAAGCTGCGAAATCTGGTTGTCGAGCGCCACGCGACGCTCATGAAGCTCGGCGGCGGCAGGACCGGCGGCGTCGACATCCTCCTGAGCCTGCATATGTGCGCCGGTTACTTCTTCAAGCTGAGCGCGCGCATCCTCAAGCTCCTCGACCACACGACGACGCTGATGCTCGGAGCTCGAAATCTGGCCGCGCATGTCAGACAGGCGCGACACCATGTTGTGGCCCTTTTCCTCGAGCAGGCGCATGTCGGAGTTAATGCGACCGACAACATCTTGCATATGGCGGCGCTGCTCGCCCAGGTCGCCCACAAACAGGCCCTTTTCCTCGAGCATGACCTGGAGCTTCTCGAGCTCGCGCTCCTTTTCGCCCAAACGGTACTGCGCGAGCTCCAGCTCGGCTGAACCTTCCTTTGAGCGGCTCTCCAGATCGTTCCACTGTGACTGCAGCGACCGCAGCTCATCGACCGCCAGCATCTGCGTGAGCTCGTTCGCGCGCGAGGACAGCTCTTTGTACTTGCGCGCGCGATCGACCTGGCGCTCCAGCGGTCGCAGCTGGCGGGCGATTTCCTTATTGATGTCGCGGGCACGGGTCAGGTGCTCGTCCATCGACTTAATCTTTTTAAGCGCACGCTCCTTGCGGCGCTTATGCTTGGAGATGCCGGCGGCCTCCTCGATGAGGGCACGGCGCTCCTCGGGGCGGCTCTGCAAAATGGCATCGAGCTTGCCCTGGCTGATGATGGAATGTGTATCCTTGCCCAGACCCGAGTCGTGCAGGATGTCCTGAATGTCCATCAGGCGGCACGGGCTCGAGTTGATGAGGTACTCGCTTTCGCCCGAGCGATACATGCGGCGGGTGATGGCGACCTCGTCAAAGTCGACGGGCAGCATATGGTCCGAGTTGTCGAGTACCAGCGTGACCTCGGCGACACCCACCGGCTTGCGCGCCGACGAGCCCGAGAAGATGACGTCCTCCATAGCCTGGCCGCGCAGCTGCTTGGCGCTCTGCTCGCCCAGGACCCACAGAATCGAGTCGGAGATGTTCGATTTTCCCGAGCCATTGGGACCGACGATGACGGTCAGACCCGGCTCAAACGTCATATGGGCGCGGTCGGCAAACGACTTGAACCCTTTGAGCGTGAGGGACTTGAGATACACGGTTCCTCGCTTAAACGAGTTTCTTGTTGAGAATCACGCCGTTGGTGGTGTAGCCCATGCGATCGAGTGCCTCGAGCGCGGCAGCTCCCTCGGCTTCCTTCTTAGAGGAGCCGGTGCCGCGACCTTGGCGGATGCCGTCGATAAGCACCACAGCGGTAAAGGTCGGCGCATGCGCGGGGCCCTCGGAGCCCACCAACTTATACGCAGGAGGCTCATGGCCGTCGGCCTGAACGCACTCCTGCAAAAACGACTTGGGGTTCGCGGGATGCTCGGCACGCTCAGAGGCCAGGTGCGGCTTGAGCGTACGATGGATAAACTCAGCCGCCGCATCCCAGCCGGCATCCAGATAGAGAGCGCCCACGAGTGACTCGTAGACGTTCTCGAGGGCCGAGTGCAGGCCTCGCGCGCCCGTGCCGGTCTCGGAAGCACCGAAGATAATGATGTCGTCGATACCCAGCTCGTGGGAAACCTCGGACAGCGTGGCGCCCGAGACAAGGGACACCTTCAGGCGCGTGAGCTTGCCCTCGTCAAACTCGGGGTAGGACTCAAAAAGCGAACGAGCCACCACGGCGCCCAAAATGGAATCGCCCAAAAACTCGAGGCGCTCATAGCTGGCAGACACCGGCTGACCCTCGACGGCCGAGGGATGCGTGAGCGCCGCGCGCAGCAGCACCTTGTTTTTGAACTCGTGGCCCAGGATTTCCTGGGCGCGCGTAAGTCGGTCGGATAAAGCCAAGACTTAGGCCTCCTTGGCAGCTTCGATAGCGTCGACGGCGTCGGCGACAGAGTTGAGCGAGAGCAGGGTCTCGTCATCGATCTCGAGGTTGAACTCGTCCTCGATAGCCGTAACCAGCTGCAGGCGCTCGAGCGAGTTGGCATCGAGGTCGTCAAAGGTGGTCTCATCGCTAATTTCGGCAACATCGACGCCCAGAACGTCAGCAGCGACCTCGGCGATCTTGTCGAAGATTTCGGAGCGGTCCATAGCGCTTCCTCTCATAGTGCATGAATACCAAAAGAATGGTACCGCCCGGGCGGTACCAAGACACGGTTCTGATTCTACCCCACGACGTGCGCCGCGAAGCACATAACAGCACTCTTACTCGCTCTTATAAAACGATACCGTCCATAGAGCTGGCGACATTCTCGACCAGCCCGGCGCGCACGGCTTCGGCCGCCGCAAGCGTACCGTTTTTAACAGCCTCGACCGAGGTGGCACCATGGCCGATCAGGACCACGCCGCGCAGGCCCAAAAGAATCGCGCCGCCCTTGGCGTCGCCCGAAAGCTTGGCTTTAATCTCGCGCATCTGCTTTTTGATGAGCAGCGCGGCGATCTTGGTGCCGAGCGAGGCCATAAAGGCACCCTTGAGTTCCTGCAGCAAAAACTTGGCAGCGCCCTCGGTGGCCTTGAGCGCGATGTTGCCCGACATGCCGTCGGCGACCACGACGTCAAAATTGCCCGACGTAAGATCGGTGCCCTCGCAGTTACCAACAAAGCCGGGAACGGCGGCTTTCATGGCCGGGAAGCAGGCCTTGGTAAAGTTGGAGCCCTTCTCGTCCTCGGTGCCGTTGGCAAGCAGGCCCACGCGGGGATGCTCGATGCCCAGGACGACGCGGGCATAGGCGCTACCCATCTGAGCAAAACGCACCATGTCATCGACCTCGACATCGGGGTTGGCGCCCATATCGCACAGCACCGTCAGACCGCCGGCGCGATTGGGCAGCGCATTGGTCAGACAGGGGCGCACCGGCTGCTTCTTGCCCTCGGCCATATACCTAAAAGGCGTGACGTAGGCGGTGGCGGCTGCGGTCATGGCACCGGTGGAGCCAGCAGAGAAGAACGCGTCTGCGTTGCCCTTCTTAATGGCACGGCAAGAAAGCACAATCGAAGACTTGCGCTTGGTCATCACAGCACGAATGGGATCGTCGTCCATGGCGATAACGTCGGGAGCCTCCAGGGCTTCGACGCGCGCATGGGAGGCGGCAAAGGGATTGACGATTTCGGCAGGGCCGGCAGCCAGGACCTCGATATCGGGGTCGGCAGCAAGGGCGGCCTCAATACCATCGAGAACAACCTGGGGCTTCTCGTCTCCACCCACAACGTCTACACAAACGCGAACGTTACTCATATACATGCTCCTTATACAAAAATGGCCGACTCATTGAGCCGGCCATTGTGGTTCCGTTTGGAACGGCATCGCATCCAGAGTATACCGTTACTCGGTAACGATAACCTCGCGGTCCTTGTAGAAACCGCAGCTGGGGCACACGTGGTGCGGAAGCTTGACAGCGCCGCAACGGGGGCACGTGGACTGAGCCGCAGCCGAGATCTTCATGTTGGCGGAACGACGGGTGTGAGTGCGGATACGACCCTGCTTTTGTTTAGGTACGGGCATAGTGACCTTCCTTATGAACTATCCAGTGTGGCGATTACGCGCAAGTAGCGATACTACCACAGTTTTACTCATCGAGCTTGAGATTCTTCAATGCTGCAAATGGATTTTCCGTGGCCTCGGCCCATTCGGCCTCGGCTTGGGCAGCACAATCGCATTGCTCGACGTTGAGATTGCAACCGCAAGTGGGGCACAGACCGCGGCAATCGGGCTTGCAGAGCACCACGAACGGCGTGTCCATAACGACGGCATCGTTGATAGGCTCACCCAGATCGACGAGACGATCCTCACCCAGGAGCTCATAGCCGTCCTCGTAGGCCTCGGGATCCTCGGGCTCCTCAAAGAGGTAGAACTCCTCGATTTCGCCGGCGATATCAAACGAGGCGGGCTCCAGGCAACGGTCGCACTCGCCGGTGGCGTGCGCGCGGACCATGCCCGTGAGCAAGACACCGGTACCGGCATTGGTAAAGACAACGTCGTAGTCGATGCCGTCCTGAAGCTGGTACTCCTTCTCGCCCACCGTGTAGGTGGCGACATCGACCTTACCGGTCAGCGGATACGAATCTCCAGGAAACTCGAGCTGCTCGGAAAGATCGACGGTAACGCTCGGGAACTCAGCCATTACCACTGACCATTCTGTTGGGCGGCACCCTCGTTGAGCTGCTGACGGCAACGGGTAACGGTGCCGGTCAGGCTCTTGAGGTTCTCCTCCAGGTGCGTAAAGACCTGCTCTGCATAGTCCTCGGCAGCATAACGCGTCTCGCGCTCGTACTGCTGGGCACGATCGCGGATGTCGTCGGCCTGCTGCTGCGCAAGGCGGACGATCTCCTGCTCACCGGCAATGGTGAGGGCCTGCTGCTGAGCGTCGGCGATGATGGAATCGGCCTGAGCGGCGGCGGAAGCCATAAGCTCCTCGCGCTCCTTAAGGATACGGCGGGACTTCTGCCACTCCTCGGGATAGCTCATGCGGATCTCGTCGAGGATGTTGAAGAACACGTCGGCGTCGATGACCTTGAACTGAGCGTTCTTGCCGAAAGGCGGCTTGGCTTCCTCGATCAGCCCTTCGAGCTCATCGACCAAGCTGACGATCCTATCGCCAGGAAAATTCTCGCCCGGCATCCGGTCTCCTTTCATAGGTAACATATCATCGTGCTAGTTTACCACATGCCACCAGGCAATAAGAAACGTCACGAAAGCGATGTTTGAGCGCTTCGACCACGTTGGACGGGACAAACGTCGATACATCGCTGCCGAGCGAGGCGATCTGGCGAACAACCGAGCTCGAGATATAGCCGTACTGCGGCGCGCTCATGACAAAGATGGACTCCAGCTCGTTATCCAAGCGATAGTTGAGGTCGGCCTGCTGCAGCTCGTACTCAAAGTCGGTCATGGCGCGCAGGCCCTTGACCACGGCCCCCGCCCCCTGCTCGCGAGCGAAGTCGACCAAGAGGCCGGTAAAGGGCAGGACCTCGACGCCGTCGATATCACCAAGCGCCTCGCGGGCCAGCGCCACGCGCTCATCGAGCGTAAACGTGGTGCCCACACCGTTTTTACCCTGCGACTCGGCAACAGCGACGATCACGCTGGGAAAGATGCGGCGGGCACGGCGAATCACATCGATATGGCCAAAGGTGATGGGGTCGAAGGTGCCCGGGACGATCACGCGGTTGATGGTGTCACTCATGAGCATCTTCCTGAAACGTCGTGGTATCGTTGTTGTCAGCATCGGTGCCGGCGCCATCGCCCTCGCCATCGTTATCGCCGACCCAACGAAGCAGGTCGACCGAGGTAATGCCGTAGCGCTTCTCACGTACAGTCTCAAAGCCTGCCGGATGCGCGCCCGCATCGGCGGCGGCATGCTCAAACAAGGCGTAAGCGCCAGGTGCAAGTAAACCCTGCTGAGCCAGGTTCTGCAGCAGTTCCTCGACCGGCTCGGCACCAAAAGCATAGGGCGGGTCGAGCAGGACCAGATCAAAGGGGCCGCCCGGCACGCGGCCGCGCAAGGCGCTCGCCAGCACGTCACCCGTCACCACGCGCCAGCGAGCACGGTCACGGCAGAGCAACTCGATATTCTTGGTAATGAGCCGCGCGGCGTTGCGATCGATCTCAAACGTCGTGAGCGAGCGGGCCCCACGAGAGAGCATCTCTAACCCTAAGGCACCGGAGCCGCCAAAGGCGTCCAGCACACGAACCTCGTCCAAATCGAAATCGAATGCCGACATGACCATAGATGCGCACGCCTCGCGCACGCGATCAGTCGTGGGGCGGGTGACATCGCGACCACGGGGCTCCTCGATCTTACGACCGCGCCATTCGCCGCCGATGATTCTCATCCTCCGCTGACCTCCTTAAAGATATGTCGATAACGCATGGCGACCGCGTCGCGCAAGGGACGCGTCGCCACAGAGTCAAGGTTGCAAGCATACCGCAAGAGCTCGACCGCGTCCAAATGGGCCCATTCGATAAGATCCTCGTCGGCATCCAGGTCGACAAAGCGCAGAGTCACACCGCCATGCTGGCGGTACCCCAGGATTTCGCCCTCGTGGCGCAGACGAAGGTCCATCTGGGCGAGCGTAAAGCCGTCCGAGGTCTTTTCGAGCGACTGGAGACGGTCTTGCGCCGCCGAAGCGCCGCCGTTGCCCTTGGAGTGCGTCATGACCAGGCAGGTGCCCGACACGCTGCCGCGGCCCACGCGGCCGCGCAGCTGGTGCAGGGCCGCCAAGCCAAAGCGCTCACCGTTCTCGATGACCATGACGGTGGCGTTGGGCACGTCGACGCCCACCTCGACCACCGTAGTCGAGACGAGCACGTCAATCTCGCCGCGCTTGAAGGCATCGATAACCTGGTCCTTCTCCCCCGCTGGCATGCGGCCGTGAAGGCGCTCGATGGCAAGACCCGGCAACGCCAGACGCAGGCGATCGAGCTCGGTCGCCGTATCGTGCAGCGGCACGGGGACCGTCACGCGGCCCTCGTCGTCGCGGGCGATACCGGGCACGTCCTCCAGATCATCGGCCGAGTCGCTCGGCTCCACGAGCGGGCAAATCACGTAGGCCTGCTGACCCTTTTCATGCGCCTCGCGGATGGCGCCATAGGCAAGGTCGCGGCTCGACTCGGTAAGCACGCGTGTCGTCACGCCAGCGCCAGGGACGGGCCGATGGCGGATGATGCTCGTGTCCAGATCGCCGTAGACCGAAAGCGCCAGCGTACGTGGGATGGGCGTTGCCGTCATAACGAGCAGATCGGCACCAGGGCCCTTCGCACGCAGGGCGTTGCGTTGGCCGACGCCAAACCGGTGCTGCTCATCGATGACCACGAGCGACAGATGCTTGAACGCAACGTTATCCGAAAGCACCGCGTGGGTGCCAAAGAGGACATCGAGCTCGCCCGATTCCAGCTGCGCATGGATCCGCTCGCGCTCGGCCGCCGGCGTGGCGCCCGTCAGGAGCGCCCAGGTCATGCCAGCCTGCGAAAGCAAGGGGCCGGTCTTATCGGCATATTGACGCGCCAGCACGCCCGTGGGCGCCATAACGCAGGCCTGCGTGCCGCTATCGGTAGCCACAGCCAGCGCGCAGGCGGCAACAGCGGTCTTGCCGGTACCGACATCGCCCAGCAGCAGGCGGTTCATCACGCGCCCGCCATCGCACATATCGCGCAGGATATCTTGGAACGCGGCCTCCTGCTCGTCGCTCAGCGAAAACGGCAGGGCCTGCTTAAGCGCGGCCAGGTGCTCGCCCGCGGCGTGGGCATAGGGCACCACATCGACCAGGCCGCCGTCGTTGCGCAGGCGCAGCGCCAGCTGCAGGTAGAGGCACTCCTCGTAGGCAAGCCGTGCGCGCGCGATATCGCGCTCAGCCATGCTCGAAGGAAAGTGGATCGATCGAAGCGCACGAGCATTGCTCATCAGGCGACGTTTAACGCGCAAGCGTGCGGGAATCGGGTCGAAGGGATTGCCGACGACCTCGAGCGCGCCACTTACGATGCGGCGCATCCATGCCTGGCTCACGCCGTCACTCACATAATGGACCGGCAAAATGGTGCCCGCAGCACGCCCCTCATCGAGCTTTTCAAAGTGCGGCGAGGCCATCTGCTTAAAACCGTAGGCAAACTCAACCTTGCCCATCACGGCCAGGCGGTCGCCCTGCTTAAGCTGCTGGGCAATCCAAGGCTGACGGAAAAAGGCGACCTGCAGCACGCCCGTCTCATCAACGAGTGAGACCTCGGTCACCTGCATGCGCGGACGCGGCTTCTTTTGAACGATACGGTCGACCGTGGCGATGATGGTGCACACGGTACCGATGGGCGCCATCTCGATGGACCAGGAGCGCGTAAAGTCCAGGTATCGATGAGGGATATGGAGAAGGAGGTCCCCCACCGTCCGAATTCCCAGACGGCGAAGGGCCTCCTCACGTTTACCCGAAACATATTTGAGTCGCGCAATATCCTCGTCGAGCGCATTGCTCTGGGCAAAGCGATCCGAGACGCGCGGCACGAAGCAGAGCTCGGACATGGGCAGATGCCTACTCGATCGAGAAGATCACGGGATAGAGCGGCTGCTCGCCACGATGGGCGTCGATCTCCAGGTCGGGCTGAGCCTCCTCGATAGCGTCGACGATCTCCTGGAAGGCTTCATCGGACAGCTCCTCGCCGGCCAGAATCGTCAGCGCGTCGCCCTCCTCTTCCTCCTGCATGCGGTTGATGCAATCGAGCGTGACCTGCTTCACGTCGGAGCCGACGACATCGATGGAGCCGGCAATGATGCCCATGACGTCACCGGAGTGAATTGGCGAACCGTCGGAGGCGCTGGAGTCGCGCACGGCGCGGGTGACCTCGCCATCGCGGACCTCGCTGATGGCGTCGACCATAGCGGCGACGGCATCCTCGAGCTCGGAATCGGGCAGGACCGCGAACAGCGCGGAGAAGGCCTGCGGAACGGTCTTGGTGGGAACGACGGCGACCTTCTTATCGGTGCAGGCTGAGGCAGCGGCCTCAGCGGCCATGCGGATGTTGCCGTTGTTGGGCAGAATGATGACCGAGGTCGCGTTGACCTGGTCAACAGCGCCCAGCAGGTCTGCAGTCGAGGGGTTCATGGTCTGACCACCCGACACGATCACGTCGACGCCGAGGGACTTGAGGATGTCTGCCTCGCCGGACCCAGCGGCAACGGCGACAAAGCCCAGCGCCTTGGCGGGCTCGGCGGCCTTTTCCTGGTCCTCATGAATCTTGGCGGTACGGTCGTGGGCCTCCATCTCCATGTTGTGGATAAAGACCTCGTAGATCTGACCAAGCTGCAGCATGTGCTCGAGCACCAGGTTGGGGGTGTTGGAGTGCACGTGGATCTTGTAGTCGGGGTAGGCACCCACGAGCAGCTCGCAGTCGCCCATGGAGCCCAGGAACTTAAGGCACTCGTCCTCGTCAAAGGGAGCGTCGGCCTTAAAGAGGAACTCGTTGCAGTAGCGGAACTCCGAGCCCTCCCAATCGTCGTTAGCCTCGATCTCAACGCGACCGAGAGCCGCGTCGCGGGCAGAACCGGCGGAATCAAACGTGGCGGAGAAATCCTCGACAACGGTGCTGCGGCCAAGCGCGGCGGCAACAAAGTTCTCAAGGAAGATGGCAAAGCCAAAGGCGCCGGAGTCGACCACGCCGTTCTCCTTCAGAACGGGCAGCAGGTCGGGCGTGCGGGCGACGGACTGGTAGGCCTCGACGACGATGGCGTCGAGCGCGTCCTCGGCCGAGAACTTCTTCTTTTCGCACTCGTCGGCCTTGGTCGAGACATCGCGCAGGACCGTGAGGATCGTGCCCTCGATGGGCTTGCGGACGGCCTGGAAGGCGACCTTAACGGCGCGACGGAAGGCGAAGGCGATGTTGGCAGACGTGATGGGCTCATCGGCAGAGACGAGACCCTCGGCCACGCCGCGCAGGATCTGCGAGGTGATGACGCCGGAGTTGCCGCGGGCACCCATCAGGGAGCCGTGGGTGATGGCGCCGGCGATGGCCTCCATATCGGCATCGGCGGGAAGGGCGGAAAGCTCCTTGGTCACCGAGGCGAGCGTGAGTGACATGTTGGTGCCGGTATCGCCGTCGGGTACGGGGAAGACGTTGAGCTTGTTGATCTCCTCGGCCTTGTCGGAAACGGCAGCCGCAGCGATCGGAAAACAGGTGCGAATGGTCTTTGCAATCATGGGTATTTGAATCTCCGTTTTCGGATGCTAGTTCAGACGGCTCTTGAGCGCGTCGATGTGGATGCCGATCTTAAGGCTGGCGGGATCGATCTGGGCGATCTCCTGCAGGGTGAAGGCAACAGAGCTCGAAAGATTGTGGCAGACGGACTTCATGTTGACGCCGTTCTCGAGCACGACGTGAAGATCGACCGTAAGGCCGTTCTCGTCGGCGGAGACAAGCACGCCCTTGCGGAGGCGCTGACCGGCAAGCAGGCGCACGCTCTCGGCGCCCTGGAGCTGTTCGGCCATACCGACGACGCCATAGCACGTCATCGCGGCATAACCGGCAATATCGGCAATAACGTCGTTCGAGACGCTCAGGCTGCCGTTAATGGTCTCAGACACAAGAATCTCCTTATCTGGTGCTCACGGCACCATCTCGTGGGAGCAATCATTCCAATAGTTTACAACGAGTGCGCCATGTTGAGGTGGCGGGGTTCGCGATTACATCCTCGACACGAAATGTTGATACGGTAACGTTCGCCACAGGCGATCGCGGCATGAAAAAAACCCGCCGCATAAGCGACGGGTTTTACAACCTGGCTCCCCGGGTAGGACTCGAACCTACAACAGCGCGGTTAACAGCCGCGTGCTCTACCATTGAGCTACCGAGGAATAGGTGTGTGCTCTCAAGCAACGAAGTTAATTATACGGACGAATCAGCTTAGGGCAAGAACTTTTTTGAGAATTTTTCCGACTAGTCATTGCGCCTTGATTATCGACTTCATCCGAACACCTCCCACATTCATCCGTACATGTACGGATGAATGTGGGAACCCGATACCCTGAGGGCCGGACCGGCCGGCCC
>USHA01000030.1 GCA_900554325.1 uncultured Collinsella sp. | reverse complement strand
AGGAGACGGCGAGTTAGCCGGCAGGTCGGCATGTCAATCCTGGTCTAACAGAGCCTTATTTAATCCCCGTCCCTGAAAAATCAATTTGCGGGCAGAAGGGCAAAAGTAGTCAAAAAAGGCCCCGTCCAAAATTAGCTACCCCTTGCACCGATTATTCGCCCGGGTTGATATTCGCGTAGAACTCCGCCCCATCATCGAGCCGCAGGATGCCCACGCGACCGAACTCGGAGCCGGTGGCGGCGGCGCAATCGATATCGATGCGATCGGGCACGCCGGCAGTGTCCTCGCCGCCCAAGCGCACGATCTGCCCTCGTCCCGATTCCTCATCGAGCCCCGCAAGACCACCGACCTCGCAATAACGCCCGAGCGACACCGTTGGCGTGTGGCCACTCACCACGACCGAACCCTTGCCCTCGGCAGAAAGCAGCCCCGTCGGGGCATCCCAATAGCCATGGCGAATCCAGAGCAAGTCATCGGACGACTGTACGGCGAGCATTTGCTGCAGCAGCTCGCGATCGGCATCGACCGCTCCCCTGCCGTCGCCGCAATCGACACCATGCTCAAGCAAAAACGCACGCGCCGCCTCGGTCTGAATGCCGGCGTGCACCAGCAGGTACGGCCGCTCGGCAGTCTCGATCACCGCGTAGAGCGGCAGCGCGGCCATCCAACGCACGAGCTCCTCGTATGCCTCAAATTCCATGTCGTTGAGCTGCTCGCGCGTCGTCCAGCCACCGTTGATATCCCAGGTCTCGGCATCGAGCGGATCCTGGCCAATGATGGCATCGAGCATGATCTGCTCGTGATTGCCCTTGAGCACGCGGGCGTTGGGCAGCGAGCGCACGAGCTTAATAACACCGACCGGATCGGGCCCGCGATCGATCATGTCGCCCAGCACGTACAGCGTGTCGTCGGACGTCAGCGAGATCTTGGACAGGGCCTCGTCAAGCGCACGCACGTGCCCGTGTGCATCAGATGTCACATAGATCGCCATGGAACGCCTCTCCTTGCATTGCGACCGAAGCCCAACGCCGCAACTAAAACTTCAAGTTGAACTTAAACGTTACCCATTGTACTCCGTCGTAATAAAGCTGGGAAGGGTTTACAAACGACAGTCATTCCAACGGTCTCCTGTGACGATATCGCGCACGCCTGCAATCCAGCACCATAAACCCACCGTCTTTGGGTACAAATAACCGCAGACAACTGACCGTGCCACGCCAACCACCCAGGAGCGGACACTATCCATGAACCAGATACTTCTCTTTATCGGCCTCGTCATCATTTTGTGCCTGACCATCAAACCCGTCGGTAAAAAGCTCCCCTTCCCCACCCTGCTCATCTTTATCGCACTCGGCATGCTGACGGGCGTCAACGGCCCGGCGCACATCGACTTTAGCGACTACGCGCTCACCGAGACCGTCTGCAGCACGGCGCTGCTGTTTATCATGTTCTACGGCGGTTTTAACACCAACATCGACCGCGCCAAACCCGTCGCCGTGCCCGCGGTGCTGCTGAGCACGCTCGGCGTCGTCATCACTGCCGGCATCACCGGCGTGTTCGCCCACTTCGCGCTGGGGATCGACTGGATCGGCAGCCTGCTGCTGGGATCGGTCGTGGCATCCACCGACGCGGCGAGCGTCTTTAGCGTACTGCGTGAGCACAGCCTGTCGCTGAGAGGTGGCACCGACTCGCTGCTCGAGGTCGAATCGGGCTCCAACGACCCCGTCGCCTACATGCTCACCGCTGTGCTCGCTACACTCGCGGCCGGCGGCGACATCAACATTCCCGCACTGCTGGCCAAGCAGATTATCCTGGGCGTGGGCCTGGGCCTTGCCATCGGCTGGGCGGCGGGCCGCCTGATTGAACGCGCGCACGCAACGGCCAAGGACGCGCAGACCATCTTCTTGTTCGCCGTGGCCATCGTCGCCTACGCGCTGCCGAGCCACCTGGGCGGCAACGGCTTTTTGGCCGTGTACCTGGCAGGCATTGTACTGGGCGCCAGCGACATCACCGGCAAGGTCGAGATGGCGCACTTCTTTGACACCCTCACCGAGATGGCCGAGATGACAATCTTCTTCTTGCTCGGCCTGCTCGTTACACCCGCACGCCTGCCGCAAATGCTGCTACCGGGCCTGGCACTCATGGCGTTTATGCTCTTTGCGAGCCGCCCCATCGCCGTAGGCATGCTGCTGGCGCCGTTTAGGACGAACCCTCGCCAGGTCGCGCTCGTAAGCTGGGCGGGCCTGCGCGGAGCAGCTTCGGTCGTCTTTAGTCTCTTTGCCGTGGTGGCCGGCGTTCCCGGCGGACACGACCTATTTGACCTGGTGTTTGTGGTTGCCGTGTCGAGCATTGTGGTGCAGGGCTCGCTTCTGCCGGCGGTGGCGAAGAAGCTCGATATGATCGATGCGACCGGCGACGTGCGCCGCACCTTTAACGACTACCGCGACGAGGACGGCATGTCGTTTGTAAAGCTCAAGGTGGGCGCTGGACATCCGTTTGCCGGACGCTCGCTCGCTGATATTGGCAGCGCCACAGATATGCTCGTGGTCCTGGTGCTGCGCGACGGTGCGCACCCGGTACTGCCCAATGGCGACACCGTGATCCAGGAAGGCGATCTGCTGGTGATGGCCGCCCCAACGTTCGAAGAGCGTGCCGAGGTTACACTGCGCGAGGTCACCGTGACACCCCACGGTCGCTTGGCCGGCCAGCGCCTGTGCGATGTGTCGCAAGGCAAGCATCCGTTTATTGTGGTGATGCTCAAGCGCGAAGGCCAGACGATCATCCCCGATGGCAACACCCTAATATACGCCGGCGACGAAGCCGTCATTGCCACGCTGGCGTCGTAGTGACCAGGAGGTGGCTAATTTGCGACGAAGAGATCAAGCGCCTAGAGAACCTTATGTCTTCGCTCGCCGATTTGGATTTGCCTGAGGAGTAAAGCGCCCCTCCCCCATGTAACCATCCTGTAAATCATAGCGGCGTAGTCGAGTTTTACCGTGATGCGGTCGCGCCTACCGCTCCACTGTGCTAAAGTATCCCGAACGTTCAAACGACTACGAGGGGAACCAGAAGATGGCACGTGTGCACAACTTCTCAGCTGGCCCGGCCGCACTGCCTACAAGCGTGCTCGCCGAGATCGCCGACGAGATGATGGACTACCGCGGTTGCAGCATGTCCGTGCTCGAGATGAGCCATCGATCTAGCATGTACCAGCAGATCATCGACGACGCCGAGGCAACCCTGCGTCGCCTGCTGAGCATCCCCGACAACTACCGTGTCCTGTTTTTGCAGGGCGGCGCCACGCTGCAGTTTGCGGGCATCCCCATGAACCTCATGCGCCGCGGCCGCGCCGGCTACATCGTGACCGGCAACTTTGCCAACAAGGCATACAAGGAGGCCGCCAAGTACGGCGAGGCCGTGCTGCTCGCGAGCTCCGAGGACACCAATTTCGACCGCATTCCCAACATGGCCGACATCAACGCGCGCATTGCCGCCGAGGCCGCAGGCGACGGGCTCGACTACGTCTACATCTGCCAGAACAACACCATCTTTGGCACCATGTACCACGAGCTGCCCAACTGTGGCGACGTACCGCTGGTCGCCGATGTCTCGAGCTGCTTTTTGTCGCAGCCGCTCGACGTCGAACGCTACGGACTCATCTACGCCGGCGCGCAGAAAAACGCCGGCGCCGCGGGCGTGACCGTGGTCATCGTGCGCGACGACCTCATCACAGATGGCCCCGCCTTTGCGCAGACGCCGCAGTACATGGACCTTAAGACCCAGGCCGCCAAGGGCTCCATGCTCAACACGCCCAACACCTTTGGCATCTACGTATGCGGCAAGGTGTTCCACTGGGTCGAGGAGACCGGCGGACTTGCCGCCATGGCCGAACGCAACTGGGCCAAGGCCAACCTGCTCTATGACCTGCTCGAGCACAGCGAGCTGTTCCATGGCACCACGCAGGCCGACAGCCACTCCATCGCCAACGTTACCTTCCGCTCCGGCGACACCGAACTCGACGCGGCCTTTGTCGCAGGCGCGGCCGAGCACCAGATTCAAAACGTCAAGGGCCATCGCCTGGTGGGCGGCATGCGCGCAAGCGTCTACAACGCCGTGACCATGGAAGACGTGCAGGCACTGGCCTCGTACATGAAGGACTTCGAAGCGCAGCATAGTTTGAGCCCGCGATCTAACTAGCCCGCAACCCGCGGGCCGACCAGCCACTTCAAACCACCTGTTTAAACCAAACCTGCTAAGGAGTTTTTCATGCGCAAGATTAAGACCATCGACGACATCACCAAGGACGGCAAAGTCGAGTTTGGCGAGGGCTACGAGTTTGTGGGCACCGCCGAAGAGGCCGACGCCATCCTGATGCGCTCGACAGACCTGCACGGCTACGAACTGCCCGAGGGCATCCGCGCCATCGCCCGCTGCGGCGCCGGCGTCAACAACATCCCCGTCGAGGAGTACGCCAAGAAGGGCGTCGTCGTCTTTAACTCCCCCGGTGCCAACAGCAACGCCGTCAAGGAGCTCGTCCTGGGCATGCTAGTGCTCTCGAGCCGCGGCGTAGTACAGTCGATGAACTGGGTGCGCGACAACGCCGATGATCCCGAGATTCAGGTCGATGCCGAAAAGGCCAAGAAGGCCTTTGTGGGCCGCGAGCTCAAGGGCAAGCGCATCGGCGTCATCGGTCTGGGCAACGTAGGCTCCAAGGTCGCCAACGCCTGCGTCGATCTGGGCATGGACGTCTACGGCTACGACCCGTTTATTTCCGTCGAGCACGCGTGGGTGCTGAGCCGCGAGGTACAGCGCGTGGGCACGCTCGAGGACCTGTGCCGCGGCTGCGACTACCTCACCGTGCACGTGCCCAGCAAGGCCGACACCATCGGCATGATCAGCACCGAGCAGATCGATCTGTTGGCGCCCAACGCCGTGCTGATTAACTACGCGCGCGAGACTATCATCGATGAGGACGCCGTCGACGCCGCCCTGCGCGAGGGCAAGCTGAGCTGGTTTAGCTGCGACTTTGCCACGCCCAAGACCGTCAAGATGCCTAACACGTTTATCACCACGCACTCGGGCGCCGGCACCGGCGAGGCCGAGGCCAACTGCGCCGATATGGCCATTAGCGAGCTCAAGGATTACCTTGAGAACGGCAACATCGCGCACAGCGTCAACTACCCCGCCTGCAGCATGGGCAAGGCGCGTGCCGCAAGCCGTATCGCCTGCCTGCACGCCAACGTGCCTAACATGATCGGCCAGATCACGGCAATCCTTGCCAAGGACAACGCCAACGTGCAGCGCATGACCAACGAGTCCGCCGGCGAGAACGCCTACACCATGTTCGACACCGACGAGCACCTGGACAGCAGCACGATCGAGGCGCTCAAGCAGATTCCGTCGATGTATCGCGTACGCGTGATCAAATAGCGCCGGCGCCAAGCCTGCCAGGCAGGCCATGAAGCCCATTCGGCCCCCGTTTTCGCGAAACGGGGGCCGATTTCTTTGCTCCGGCTGGTTTTGATAATGCTACCCAGAACAAGTTTTTTCGGATAATCGACAGTCATACCCAAATTACTGAGCGCACCCGCTTTGATAAACAGCTTTATCTGGAGCTTTAGTAGGTAAAAATCGATCTCTGTATACCACATCCAAGTTGACTGTCGATTTTCCGAAACAACTTGTTCTGGATAGCATTTTTAAAGTCCTTCCAAGGCGAAACTGAAGCTTTTTTCGCGCCCAAAACTCTAGTTCGCGCGACCGTTTTCCACCTGCACGACTACATTCCCGACCAATCGATAAATATCTCCTCACGAAGCCGGCGTTCGAGCTCCTGCTGCCGCGGTGTCTTGTCTTTCAGCGGCGCATCGAGATAGGACATTATGAGCTCCATCACCACGCGGAAGGCATCGGAGTCGGCCAGCTGGCCATAGGTCATCAAAACGACGGGATATCCCATCGCCTGCAAGGCCGTCGTTCGGTCGGAGTCAGAGATCTTGGATTCTATGGATCCGTGTATGGCTTTACCCTGGCATTCAACCAGACACTCTCGGCTGCCGTCCTTATTTGCCAGCAGGATATCGGCATAGCGCCTGTCGAGCCCCGAAATCAGACGAGCGCTGCGCGTCATACGAATCTCGACGTTATTGGTAAGGCGCAGCCCTTCGCCGCCGCGTAACCTCGAAAGACCAAACAACATCGATGCCTGGACCTCGAGCGGCGATGCCGCCATCCCTGTAATGCATTTCGCGGCACGTGTGAACGATTTAGCGCCGCGGAGCCCCCGGATCTTATCGACGTACTCCGTAAGCTCAGAGAGCTCGATCAAGGGCGGTCGTTTCCACAAGTCCGTTGGATTCCCCGAGACATCCTTTACGTTTTCCCAGCCCAACTGCGCGTCACCCCACCGGCCCCCATACGCCTGCACAAGTGCCGACTTTACCTGAGGCGCAATCTTGCACACGGCAAAGGTGCCGCACATCTCATACATGCACATGATTAGACGCTCGTTTGAGACCGAGGAGGCCAGGGTCAGCAGGGTAAAGAGTGGGGACGCGGCATCGAGGCCAAACTCTGTCTGCCGCACGGAGCCAAACGGCCTCTCCCCGTTCCAAACATGCCTGACAATGCGATCGCCCTTACGTCCGCAGCTTCCCTGCGCCAAAACGTGCAACGGGATGCCCAGAAAATGCGTGACGAGCGGATGCTCGCAAAGGCGCTCCTTGCGCGGATCGTCCGCAGACTCGGGCAGGTCCGGCATTATCGCCAAGACCTGTGGAGGTATCCGGTGATACCGAAAGGCAGATATGTCGCACAGCATGTCGTCCATAGAGGCTACGTACCCACTGCGCCGTTTGTGAACCCGCTCGGACGGCAAACGCGCTGGCTCGGCCTGCGAACGGTAAATACTGCTGCGCGCACACCGCGGATCTCTTAGGAGGCTTACAATCGGTTTGGAAAGCAGACTGATTGTGAGGTTGCATATGGTTGACAAGGACTTTGCCTGGCGGCTTGCGCAGGAGCTTGTGCGAATCGACAGCTCAGACCCGGGCGCGTATGAGGATGAAATTGAGCGGCATATCAAAGCGTTGGTTGAGGAACAGTTGGCGCAGCTGAGCCATCCGGTACTCGATGCCGTGCAGATTGCAGAGCTCGAAGTACTCCCCGGGCGCCGCAACCTTATGGTCACCGTGCCGGGACTGAGCGACGAGCCACGGCTCGTCTATATCTGCCATATGGATACCGTTACACTGGGCGATGGCTGGGACGCGGACATTCCGCCGCTCGGAGCGATCGTGCGCAACGATAAACTCTATGGCCGCGGTGCCTGCGATATGAAGGGTGGCCTGGCCTGCGCCATTGCCGCACTGGTCCATACGCTCGAGCGCGTGGCGGCAGAAGGCAAGCTGCCCCGCCGTGGCTTCTCACTCATTTGCTCGGTCGACGAGGAGGACTTTATGCGCGGCTCAGAGGCCACGATCGATGCTGGCTGGGTCGGCTCGCGTGAATGGGTGCTGGACACCGAGCCCACCGACGGACAGATCCAGGTGGCGCACAAGGGGCGTACGTGGTTCGAGATTGAAATGACTGGCGTGACGGCGCATGCGAGCCAGCCCTGGAAGGGCGCGGATGCCGTCGCTGCCATGGCCGAGGTCGTGTGTTCGCTCCGTCGCGCGTTTATGGCGCTGCCCGCGCACGATGAGCTGGGGCCTTCGACCATCACGTTTGGCCAAATCGAGGGCGGATATCGCCCCTACGTCGTACCCGACCGCGCCAAAGTCTGGGTCGACATGCGCCTGACCCCGCCGACCGATACGGCCGCCGCGACGCGCATGGTAGAGCAGGCCATCGCCGTCGCCGAAGCCGCCGTTCCCGGTTGCCATGGCAGCTACACCGTAACGGGCGACCGCCCCGCCATCGAGCGCGACCCGAACTCTCCCCTTCTAGCAGCGCTCAAGCGTGCCGCCGATGACGTGACGGACGCGGACACGACCGTCGGCTTCTTTACCGGCTACACCGACACCGCCGTCATTGCCGGCAAGACAGGTAACCGCAATTGCATGAGCTACGGTCCCGGGTCGCTCGCGCTCGCGCACAAGCCCAACGAATATGTGCCCCACGCCGATATCGTTCGTTGTCAGCAGGTGCTAATCGCGCTCGCCGATAACGTGCTCTGGGACGCGAGCGGCCAAGTTGGGGCATAATAAGCCGCGAACAAACCGACTCGTGCGTTAGGACCGCCCATGAAAGCACTTCCGTTTCCCTGCATCCGCCCGGCTCAGGACCGCGTGCTCGAGGCGCTGCCTGCAATGGGCAGCATCCTGAGCGGCAACGATGCTCTGCGCGGAGCCCTTGCCGATGGTCTGATGCTCAAGGACCCGGGCGCGGCGTATTACGTGTACGAATGCTCGGGCGAGCCGGGACGTGTGACGGGTGTCGTGGCGATCTGCCCGGTTGGTGCGCTGGCGGGCGGCGACGCGGTTGCCGCCGATACGACCGCCGCTGCGCGCGCAATCGCCGACCTCAAGGTACAGCCCCGTCCCGTAACGCTTGTCTACGAAGCCTCTCCCGTCATGGATATCATCCTCGGCGCCGCAAAAGAGGGCGCTTCACTCTATGCCGTCACCGACCCCGCCGGCATTACGCACCGCGTGTGGGAGGTCAAGCGCGAGGACGCCGTCGGGGCCATCCGCGCCATGCTCGACCAGGCGCCGGAGCCGGCACTGGCCGACGACCCTGCCTACGCTGTCGCACTAGTCGAGGCATCACAGCTCCTGGCCGACGGTGCACGTGCCGCCGGCACCTACACGGGCAAAGAGCCGTTCAACTTTGCCGTAGCTGCGCTCTTCCCCGCCGCGCAGGTCAGCGGCGGCGCGGCGCAGGTTCCGACGGGTCTGCTCACGCACCAGGTCGCGCGGTTCTAGCAAGACCAGACCGTCCAGCACAAAAATCGGCAGCCCAACAAACAGGGGGCGGAGATGCAGCAGGTACATGCATCTCCGCCCCTTTTGCGTCGAGAAGTTATGCCGACGACCCGTGCCGCCGCGCTCGCGTTATCCGCGCTGCGGACCCGCAGTAGCCACGAGCGGTTCAAGCCCCAGCTCGCGCGCGTAGTCTTCCTGCGTAAAGACTTCGACCAGTTCAAACGTATCGGCCGCATCGTCAAACGCAAAATGCAGCACTGAGCAGTTGCCCGGCACGCGTTCGCGCTCGTCGGCCGCCGCGCCCCGCACGTGGTCCAAAAACTCCTTGATAGCCGAACCGTGGCTCACCGCGAGCACGCACTCGTGGTCCGGACGTCGCATAAGATCGGTTATCGTCGCCGCCATGCGCTCGCGCACCTGCATCTGGCCCTCGCCGCCAAACTGACGATAGAAATCTCGCCACGGGCGCTCGGGCATAAGCATCACGCGCTCGGCCTCAAAGTCGCCAAAGAACCACTCACGCAGACCGTCCAGGCGCTCGTACGCCAAGCCCGGCCACAGGTTGGCGATAGTCTGCTCGGTGCGATGAAGTGTGGAGGTGTAGGCATGATCGGGTTCAATGCCGCGCGCACGTAAGAACATGCCGGCACGCGCCGCCTGGTCGCATCCCAGCTGCGTGAGCGGCGAGTCACTCCAACCCTGAATAATGCGCTTAAGGTTGAATATTGTCTGCCCATGACGAACCAGATACAGGTCTTTATTCATAGGGGTCCTTTCGTTCGTTACCAATCAAGGAGCGAAAACGCACCGTCGCAATAGCCAAAATGAAGCACGGCACCGTTGTCGGGTAGCTCTCCCCTGCCAGTCACATACTCAAGAAACTCCTGGCAGGAAGAGCCGTGGGAGACTGCCAGCACACAGTCGTGCTGCGGCCTGGCCATGATGTGGGACAGCGCCGCGACCATGCGCGACTGGAGCTCGCCTTCAGACTCGCCACCAAAGGCCACCGGATAATCACCCCAGGGCTGCGGCGGCATCTCGCGATTTGATGTACCCTCCAGCGAGCCCAAATGCCACTCGCGCAGGTCATCGACCAGCTCTATCGAGCGGCCCTCACCAGCAATTAGCTCAGCCGTACGCCGCGCCCGGCCCAACGGGGAGGAATACACACGGTCAAAGGTCACGCCACGCGCCTCAAACGCCGCGCGCGTCGCCAGCGCCTGCTCGCGCCCGCGCGCCGTAAGCGGCGAATCGTGCCCACCCTGCAAAATGTTCTGCACATTGAGCTCAGTCTGCCCATGCCGCACCAAATACAAATCTGCCACACGTCCTCCCCTCGCACCACCGCAAAGGGGACATGTACCTTTGTGGTGGTTTACCGCCGGATCACACCGCGGTGACGCTCAACTACACCAGTACGTCGACAAGCGAGCGCTTGGGTACGTGGTGCACCTGCGCCTCGTCGCGCCAATAATTGATGGAGCCGTCGGGGTTGGAATCGATCGCATCGATCACCTGTGTCTCGGCCGGAACGCCAAACGCCATGATCAGCTTGAGCTCATACTTGTCGTTATCGAGCCCCATGGCATCGATCGCGTGGGTCGTAAAGGCCTTGAACATGCAGGCTGCCACCTCGGGCGTGGCGCTGCGGGCGGCGAGCATCATCGTCTGCGCGGCAATGCCCGTGTCGACCTCGGTAATGGGAGCGGCTGGCTTGCCCGGAACGGCGCGCTCAGCAAGAATCGCGATGTAGCCGGTCGGGCGCTCGCCCTCATCGGGACCCGGCCAATCCTTGAGCGCACCGGCCCATGCAAGCTCGTCAAATACACGCGCGCAGTCCTCTGCACCGCTTACCACATGAAAACGCAGACGCTGAGCATTGGCACCACAGGGAGTCAGGTGCGCCAGCTCCGCCAGCTCAAGCAAAAGCTCACGCGGCACGCGCATGGACTCGTCAAAGCGACGGCACGTGCGGGCGCAGCGAACCAACGCATCAAACGCGTCCAAGCCGAGCTTTTCGCAACCCTGCTTTGCCATCGACTCAGCGCTTACCGGCGCTGCGGGAACTGCTTCGTTCATAGGGACCCCCAATTTCGGGCAATTGTTCTTAGGAAAATCTAACCTAAAACGTAGGCAATAACGAACAGGGCTGCAATGTTCTACACCTGTTGAATAGAAAATCGCGACGTGGGGAACAACGGAAACAATTCGGGGCCTTTGGGTTACGTTCCGCCCTCCCCGACCCATACGCCAGCGCCTTTAGGCGATACTGGTTGTAATGATCAAGGCTTACGCCGCACGGAAAGGAGACATTATGGGCATCTTTAAGAACGATGACCAAAAATCGAGCCAGTTTGGATTTGACGAGAAAAGCATGGCGGGCAAAGCCGTCAAGGCCGTACGCTGGATTTACGCCATCACGGGCGTCTTGGCGCTCGTCGCCGGCATCGCACTGCTGTTTGCGCCCGCCAAGTCCCTCGTCTTCCTAACGACCGTCTTGGGCTTCTACTTTGTGATCACGGCCGCGATCAGGCTGTTTACCGCTGTTTTCGAGCCACTGCTGCCCACCGGCTGGCGCGTGACGAGCATCATCTCCAACCTACTCATTATCTTGGGCGGCGTCATAATCCTGCGCAACCAGGCCTTCTCGACCGCGACGCTCACCACGATGGTGGTTATCGTGGCCGGCTTTGGCTGGATCGTCGAAGGTGTCATGTCCATTCTGGAGTCCGAGCTTTCGTCCAACCGTGCCCTCGCCATCCTGAGCGGCGCGCTCTCCATCATCGCCGGCATGTTCGTGTTTATCTATCCGCTGTGGTCGGCCAAGATGCTCG
Source organism: uncultured Collinsella sp. (assembly GCA_900554325.1). Classification (GTDB taxonomy): domain Bacteria; phylum Actinomycetota; class Coriobacteriia; order Coriobacteriales; family Coriobacteriaceae; genus Collinsella. Next base: position 10,426 of record USHA01000030.1, on the reverse strand, counting down.
TCATCTTTAGCGGCGCCGCACTGCTGGTGTTTGGCGTAACGCTGATTGTTCGCGCTATTCAATTTGGCAAACTGGTGCACTAGATGCCGCGAACGCTCTTTATTGATGCAGACGCCTGCCCGGTCACGCGCGAGTCGATTGACTGCGCGCGGCGGGCGGGCGTCGCCGTCGTTATCGCCGGCAACAGCACACAGAACCTGGAACGCCACATTCGCCGCGACGATCCGCGCGACGTCGAGCATGCGCGACGCGGATTTTGGGTCACGACGCTCGATGTGAGCGTGGGCGCCGACAGCGCCGACTTTGCCATTGTCGAACGCCTGCAGGCGGGCGACGTAGTCGTGACGCAGGACATTGGCTTGGCGAGCATGGTGCTCGGGCGCGATGCCGCCGCCATCGGCGTGCGCGGGCGCGTCTACGATAAGGCGACCATCGACATGCAACTGTTTATTCGCCACGAGGAAAAGAAGGTGCGCCGCGCCGGCGGTCGCACTCGCGGTCCGGCGGCATTTACCAGCGAAGACCGGGCCCGCTTTAAGCGCAACCTCACCGAGCTGCTGCGCTAACCAAGGTAGATTTTCGGGACATGCCCGGAAATCTACCTTTTTGTTTTGGCAGCGGAAATGCCCTGGTCACAGGGGTAGATCGTAAGACATGTCCCAATAATCTACTTAAAGGCCAACGGCGGAGAGGATGAGGCCCCAGCCGGCACCGATGACGTACATCATGATCAGGAACAGGACGTTTTCGCGGGCGCTGCGGTTGGTGCGGAACAGCACCAGGTAGCCCACGCCAGCGGAGATAAGCGTGCCAGCGAGCATCGGCGCCAATTGCAGCGCACCTTCCAGATATAGTTGCGTAATGACCACGCTCGCCGAGCAGTTGGGAATCAGGCCGACAAGCGCCGAGCCCAAGACGGCGAGCGTCTCGTTGCCACGCAGGAACTGCTCGATCGCGGACTCGCCGAAGGTCTCGAGCACGGCGACCAGGACCAGCGTCACCAGGAAAATAAAAACCGAAACCTGCACAGTGTGCGAGATCGCGCTGCGGATAATCGACAGAACGGACGCGCCCTCGTGGGAGTGGTCGTGGCTGTGGCCGTGGTGGTGCTCATGCTCGCCCGTGTGACCGTGATCATGGCTGTGTCCGTGGTCGCGCTCGTGTTCATCTTCATCATCGCAACCGCAATGGTCGCGCTCGCACAACTCGTGGATGTGGTCGGCGCTCACGCCCGCCTCGGCCACCTCGTCGATGATGTCACCGCCGCTGTGGTCATCGTGCGCGCAGTTCACATGGGCAGGATTGGCCGCGGTTCCCAGCACGGTACGGCGAATCGCCGCGTGCGCGCGGGCGTTACGGCGCAGGCCGCGAATGGCAGCGTCCACGATAAAGCCCGTGACCAGCGCGATCAGTGCTTTCGAAGCCAAAAGCATCGCCATGGTCTGCACGGGCACCTGCTCGGCGAGCAACAGCGGCAGCATCTCATCGGAGGTCGAAAGGAACACCGCCACCAACGTGCCCAAGGTCACGACGCGACCGGCGTACAGTGTGGCCGCCATTGCCGAAAAGCCGCACTGCGGCACCATGCCCAGCAACGAGCCAACCACGGGACCCGCGGCGCCGGCGCGCTTGATGGCCCCGTTAACGCGGTCACCCGCGACGTGCTCCAAGGTCTCGAGAGCCAGATACGTCACCAACAAAAACGGCACAAGCGAGAGCGTGTCCTTGCCGGCGTCGAGCAGAATATCAATCAGCAAATCCATGACAGATGGAACCTTTCGTGTCTTTCGGCAGCATTGTAAAAGTCCTAGCGGTCAACTAGGGTATTGTAGTTGTCCTAGGCGCGATGCCAATAGTTGCCCATGGTAAACTATCATCTCGCCACATCTCAATGAACCCGAGCCGCGCGCTGCGGCCCGTCCAAGGAGCAGTTATATGAACGTTTCACAAGCACTCGAATACGAGCGCCAGCCGTTTATTCCCATGTTTATCTATGGCGATCACGGCGCCATGGAGTCCGAGCGCCAGAAGGGCGAGGAGGCCCTTAAGGTGCTCGAAACCGAGTACTTTACCGCCGAGGGCGACCCCAGCTTCGACTTTGCCACCGTGCGCGACCTGGCTGACCGCAACCGCGACCTGTGCGACCAGATTGGCGAGGCGCGCCTGCGCAACGTGACGCCCGCGACGCTTTCGCGCGGCCTGTCCGATGCCGACACCTGCGCTGCCATCGGCAAGATGCAAAAGCGCACCGCCGCGTCCGTTATGCGCGAAATCCGCGGCGACCGCGACGCGCTCGGCGTGGCCTACGCCCGCAAGCCCATCCAGGGCACCGTGCTCGGTATCGACATCGAGACCACCGGCCGTGCACCCGAGCGCGGCTATATCATCAACGTGGGCTGGGAGATCATGGAGCTCACCAGCGACGCCGTCCCGCATGACGCCGAGGCACACTACTGCGGCCTGCCCGACATCTACCGCGGCGAGGATGTGCCGCTATCGAACATCCATCACATTACCTGGGACGACATCGACGGCAAAAAACCATTCCGCGAGAACATGGAACTGCAGAAGCAGCTGCTCAAACTTATGAAGAAGTACCCGTACATGGCGCATAACGCCGCGTTCGAAGACAGTTGGTTCAAGATCCACCTGGACGGTTACGCCGAGGCACGCCGCGCCGGCAAGATCATCGTCATCGACTCGCGCCAGATCTGCCGCAGCCTGGATGCCGACGTCCGCTCGCTCCCCCGCGAGTCCGCGCCCGCCGCGCTCGAGAACTGGGCGCGCCGCCGTGGCACCCTCGCCGCCGACGCCAACGAGCAGCACCTGGGCCTCGACGACACCGACCTCATGCTCCGCACGGTTCAGGCCGAGTTCAACCTCAAGAACCTATTCGCGAAATAACCGATCCATCTGCGGGAGCGCCTGCCAGGCACAGCGCAATCCGTCTGGGCACACCGACACGCAGTAAACTAGGGCGCAGCCTTATGGCTGCACCCTAGTTTTCATCAAAACGAGCAAATACGCGTGCTTCACATAGTCGGCAGGTTGGCCCACCTACATTTTTCGAGTTGTTCGGCCAGCTGAACCACTAGTCAAGGCCCCTTGAACCGCAATCGAAGCTAAAATCGCCTTAATTTCGCAACCAAGCCCCATAAATCTACCTGAATCAATTCGAATAGGACGTTGCGATCGCACCATTTGTATAGGATAAGGCCGAATAACTCAAATTATGTTGGTGAGGCATCTGAGCGGTCGGCAAAAACGCTTAGAAGCTACGAATCCGCAACTAAAGTTCATCAAAAAGGGGCAGCCGGCAGAAACCTCCCCAGCCAAAGCTGCCCCCTCAATACGACAGCTCAAAAACCCACCGTTCGCAGAAGATAAGCCGCGCCCCAATACCGTTGCCCGAAGTTTCGGGCGTATGCGGCGTCCGCTATGCCATCATGCGCGTATGGGAATCATTCTGTCACATACCACGGCACGCGCTGTATACCAAACAGCCAACTCGCTCGCAAGCTACGCGACCGGTCCCATACCTATGGAAAAGATCAGGGTGTCTGCGCCGACCACGTCCGACCTGGAAGCGGCACGAGCATGGCTCAACAGAAAGAATGTCGATTCTGAACGTATCCATGTGCTGACGTTTTCCAATAATGCCAAAAGGCACCGCAAGGGCTGCATCTGCCACTGCACGCGCTATACGTTTGATGCAGAAAGCTACCTAGAACTCGAGCCGAACGTCTACATCGTCGATATCAAACTGTGCGCGTTAGAAGCAACAGCCGACCTCAACCTTTCGGAGCTCGTTGAGTATTACTTTGAAATCTGCGGCTCCTACGCGCTTGGAACGTCCGACGAAACTCAATATCGCGAGCGCCCAGCCCTAACCAGCGTTGAAGAGCTCAGAGCCTTCTTTTCAGAGGCACCGGGGTATCGTGGATCTAATAAAGCACTTAAGGCACTTTCTTATGTACACGAAGGCTGTCGCTCCCCACTCGAAACGGCGTTTGTCATGATGCTGACAATGCCCAAGTCAATGGGTGGCTTAGCCATACGCGCTATCAAAACGGATTATCCGATCCCAGTCCCCAAAAGATACGCCGCCCTAACGCGACGGACGGTTTTCTACCTCGACGCGCTGCTCGAAAATTCGATGACCGATATCGAATACAACGGCTTTTACCACGACGAACCCGAGCAGCAATCAATTGACGAGGAGCGCCGAAACACGCTGCGAAACATGGGATATGCCGTTATCACAGTTAATCGTCATTCGTTTTTCAAGCAGTCCGCTTTTAAACGGGTCATGGAAGCGATTCGCATTCGCGAGAAGATATGGCCCGGTCGACTCCCGGATAACTTCGCCATCCTGCAAGAAACTCTTCGTCAATTTGTCTTGCGGCGCTACTTCGAATACGGTCGCCGCGTCCTGGAGACACTCAAAGAAGAAGAGGCCGCCAAGCGCGAAATTGCAAGCCAATATCCGCAAGCTGATGACCCGAGCATCAACGATGTGCCCGAACCCGACGACATGCAACACGTCGGGCCCCTTGCTGAGGAAATCAATGGGGCTTGGGAATGCGACATGTTCGCAAAAATCGATGAAAACCGCACGGAAGACGACACGATTATTGATCTAATTGAGAATTCGCTCTTCTAAAGGCGATCTCTGCGGATGTCCACCTACATTTTTCGACTTATTCGGCCACCGATGTGCCAGATTGGCTGCAGCAATGCTCAATATAACTTTAGATAAAACTGATTCTGCAGAAACTCCCGTAGAGGAAGAACTGATTCTCGCGGTATTTGACACGATAAAGTACAAATATGAACAGTTCTAATGCTTCTCAAGGTGGCTTTCTTAGCATGCTAGCCGAACATCTCGAAATATGTTGGCGAGCATTGCGTCGATGTCTCCCAACCCACAGAAAATCGCAGAGGCGGCAAGCAGTCATCGAAATTAACGCAAATTGTATTGACATATGAACATACACTCATATAATCGGAAGCAAGTTATATGAGCGCATGTTCATATGAAAGGATATTGCAATGAGCATTCGCGTTGATGAAACGAAACCCGACATCGAGGCCACCGAACCCGCGATCCCCACCACCTGCTCGCCCGAGGACCTTCCCGACGAGGAACTTCTCTACGACCTCGCCGACCTGTTCAAGGTCTTCAGCGACACCACGCGTATCAAGATCCTTTACGCCCTCATGGGCCGCGAGCTCTGCGTGGCAGACATCGCCGAAGCGACCGAAACCTCGCAGTCGGCAGTATCGCACCAGCTGCGCACACTCAAGCAGTCGCACCTGGTTAAATTCCGGCGCGACGGGCGCAATATCCTCTACTCGCTCGCCGACGACCACGTCTACACCATGCTCAACCAGGGCATGAGCCACATCTGCGAATAGCAGCCAACCACGGTACCAGCGCGGCCTGCACCCAAGCCGCAAATACAGGGAAAGGAACCCACCATGAAAAAGCAGTTTAAGCTCGATGAGATCGACTGCGCCAACTGTGCGCGCGAGCTTCAGGACGAGCTGGCCAAGCTCGAGGGCGTCAAATCCGTGTCCGTCAACTTTATGACCCAGAAGTTGACGCTCGAGGCCGATGACGCCGAGTTCGACGAGGTCCTCGACCGCGTTGTGGAGTTCACCGCCGACGCCGAGCCGGACTGCGAGATTATTCTCTAGCCCAGGTTTACGCCAACCTGCAAGGCCGCGCTTGCTGCGGCCTTTGCTCGCGAAATTATATGAGCGAATGTTCATACATTCAAATAGGAGGATACGAGTCATGGCCACCGCCGACCCCAAAAAGAAAAAGAAGAAGCGCAAGAAAAAAGAATCACTCGAGCAGAAGCGCAACCGCATCCTGGTAGCGCTGGGCATTTTTGCCGTGGTGTACGCCCTCGATGAGCTCGGCACCCTCACTGCCGCATTCGGCACCCCGGGCGACATCTACGCCAGCTTTGTGCTGTTCCTCGTGCCGTTTTTGATTGCCGGCTACGACGTACTGCAAAAGGCATTCAATAACATCCGCCGCGGCAAGGCCTTCGACGAGAGCTTCCTCATGGCCGTCGCGACCATCGGCGCGTTTGCCATGGTGCTCTTCCCCGATACCGACCCGCACATGGCCGAAGGCGCCGCCGTCATGCTGTTCTACCAGGTCGGCGAGCTGTTTCAGGCGTACGCCGTGGGCAAGAGCCGCAAGTCGATCAGTGCCATGATGGACATCGCGCCCGACTACGCTAACGTCGAGCAGCCCGACGGCACACTCGAGCAGGTCTTCCCCGATGACATCGCCGTCGGCACCGTGATCGTGGTCAAGCCCGGTGAGCGCGTGCCTATCGACGGCGTCATCGTCGAGGGCGAAACCCAGCTCGACACCGCCGCTCTCACGGGCGAGTCAATCCCCCGCCCCGCCAAGTCCGGCGACGACATCATCAGCGGCTGCATCAACATGACGGGCCTCATCCACGTGCGCACCACCAAGCCCTTTGGCGAGTCCACCGTCGCACGCGTCCTGGAGCTCGTGGAAAATGCCAGCGAAAAGAAGGCGCGCACCGAGAACTTTATCACGCGCTTCGCCCGCGTCTACACGCCCGCCGTCACCGGCGCTGCCGCGGTACTCGCGCTCGGCGGCGGCTTGGTCACCGGCGCCTGGTCCGACTGGATCCTGCGCGGCCTGACCTTCCTGGTCGTCAGCTGCCCGTGCGCGCTCGTGATTAGCGTCCCGCTCAGCTTCTTTGGCGGCATTGGCGGCGCATCCAAGCTGGGCGTCCTCATCAAGGGTTCTAACTACCTCGAGACGCTCGCCGATGTGGACACCGTCGTCTTTGACAAGACCGGCACGCTCACCAACGGCACGTTCTCAGTGGTCGCGGTGCACCCCGAGGCTGGCTATACCGAGCAGTCGTTGCTCGAGGTCGCAGCCCTTGCGGAGTCGTTCTCCGATCACCCCATCGCGCAGTCCGTGCGTGTCGCCTACCAGGGCGAGCTTGACCCCAAACGCGTAAGCGACTCCAGCAATGACGCGGGCCATGGCGTGACGGCGATTATCGACGGCAAGCGCGTCATCGTCGGCAATGCCAAGATGCTTGCTGTGGCCGGTATCGAAGCGCCCAATTGCGAGATCGTCGGCACCATCCTCCACGTGCTGGTCGATGATACGTACGCCGGCCACATCGTAATTGCCGACACCATAAAGACCGATGCCGAGCAAACGATTCGCGACCTGCACGCCGCCGGCGTCAAGCGCACCGTCATGCTCACGGGCGACCGTGAGGAGGTTGCGGCGTCTGTAGCCAAGCAACTCGGTCTCGACGAGTTCCACGCGCAGCTGTTACCGGGTGATAAGGTCGAGCGTGTTGAGGCGTTGCTCGCAGCAGAATCGGGCAAGGGCAAGCTCGCCTTTGTAGGCGACGGCATCAACGATGCGCCCGTGCTCACCCGCGCAGACGTTGGCATCGCCATGGGCGCTATGGGCTCGGACGCCGCAATTGAGGCGGCGGACGTCGTGCTCATGGATGACAAGCCGTCCAACATCTCCCGCGCGATCCGCGTGGCGCGCAAGACCATGTCGATTGTTTGGCAGAACATCATCTTTGCGCTGGGCATTAAGTTGCTGATTCTGGTGCTTGCGGCACTGGGCATCGCCAACATGTGGCTTGCTGTGTTCGGCGACGTGGGCGTGGCGATTATCGCCATCCTGAATGCCATGCGCGCGATGGGTGTCAAGAACCTGTAGCGTTCGTGGGCTGTCCGGCCGGGACCGGGCTTGGTTTTGAAAACGTCCTCGCGCATGAGGCCCGTCTTTCCTGCTCCTGCGGAGCAACGGAAAGGCGGGCCTCGCGCTGTGGAGTGTTTTCAAAACCAAACCCGGCCCCGGCCTGCGGTGACGTAGGTGGCAGTTCTTGGGCATCGCTTGCTGGCGGGGTTCCTTTGCTGAAATGGACTTGGCCGAAAGGACCGCTGGTCCCGGTCGCTGGTTCGCGCTTTGCGCGAACTCCGCGCTACTGGGGGTTCGTTAGGATTCCGCCGCTTGGCCCGTCGCCTCGCCCCGGTTCAGCATCGCCCTCAGTTTCTCGAAGCTTTCCTCGCTCAGGCAGTGCTCCATGTGGCAGCCCTCTTGCGACGCGACCTCAGCCGAAACACCCGCATCCTCCAGCAGCCCCACGAAAAAGCAGTGACGCTCCCACATTTGGCGAGCGACCTCCAGACCACGCTCCGTCAGATGAACGTCGCGCTTGCCCATTTCGACATAGCCGTTGCTTTCCAGCGTCGCCATGGCCTTGGAAACGCTCGCCTTGGTTACGCCGAGGTACTCCGCAACGTCGATCGAGCGCACGATGACCTGACGTTCCGACAGAACGTAGATTGATTCGAGATAGTCTTCTCCGGATTCACGTAGGGCCATGGGCCGCCTTTCGCGATGATTGCTAGTTAGCCTTTGGATACTTTCCACGGCTAACTTTACCGCAAAAGTTGCCCATGTCTTACTACTTTGTCTAAAAGTTAGCCGTGTTTCACAAAACGTGCGGGACGAAAACAAAATGGGAACACGCCCCGCAAGGAGTGTCCCCAAGTGCCGAGCCGCAGCTATAGCAGTCCAAAGTACTTCGCGGCGTTGTAGATGCCGTCGTCGTCCACGGCGGTCGTCACATAGGTCGCCGCAGCTTTCACCGTGTCCTGTGCGTTGCCCATGGCCACGCTCGTGCCCACGGCGGCAAACATCGACAGGTCGTTCTCGCCGTCGCCAAAGGCAATCGCTTCACTCGCGTCGATGCCCAGGCGCTCCAGCGTCGCCGCCACACCCAGGTCCTTGCCGCCGTTGGCCGGAATAATGTCGCAGAACAGGTCGCACCAGCGCGTGGTGAGCGAATGCGACACGGCATCGGTCACGATATGCTCGTCAACTGGGTCAACAAAGGCACAGAACTGATAGACCGGCGCGTCAAAGGCATGCTCAAACGGCTCCTCGTGGTAGACGATTCCCGCGTTGCTGCCAGCCGTCACCACGCGCTCGGACAGGCGGTTCACAAACGAGTTCTCGCCCTGCATGCACAGTGAGTCGTAGCGCCCCTGCGCCACCTGGTCCACAATCACCGCAACGTCGTCCGGATCGATCGGGCAGCTGCGGTAGACGCCCTTGGCATCAAAACAGTGCTGGCCCGAAAGCGTAATGTACGCATCCCAGCCCAGGTCGAACAGCCAGTCCGGCATCTGGTAGGTCGGACGGCCCGTGGCGATCACGCACGCAATCCCCTGCTCGCGAAAGCTGTCGAGCACCTGCTGCGCCGACGCCGGAATCCGGTGGGTCTTAAAGCTCAGCAGCGTGCCGTCGATATCGAAAAACGCGGCTTTGATCATTCTCGCCTACTCCTCGCCCTCGAGCTTTTCGCTCGCCTCGAGCCACGCCATCTCCAGCTCGTCCATGGCGGCGTGAGCCTCGTCGATCTTTGCCTGCTGCTCGCCGAGCGCCGTGTAGTTGGTGGGATCGACCTGGGCCATGGCGGCCTCGGCCTCCTCCACGCGGGCGCGCTGCGTCTCCATCTTGCGCTCGAGCGAGCTCACCTCGCGGCGGAGCTTCTGACGCTCGGCGTTGGAAAGGCCGTTGGGCTGACCGCTCGACTTGGGCTTGTCGGCAGCAGCCGCCGCACCGGTGTCGAACGTGCCGGTCTTAGCGCTCGGCGCGCCCACGGGCTCGCCCTCGGCGGTAGCGTTGCACAGGCGCAGGTACTGGTCCACGCCGCCGGGCATATGCGTCAGATGGCCATCGAGCAGTGCCCACTGTTGGTCGGTCACGCGCTCCATCAAAAAGCGATCGTGTGTCACCAGGATCAGCGTGCCGGGCCAGCCGTCCAGCAGGTCCTCGACAATCGCGAGCATGTCGGTATCCAGGTCGTTGCCCGGCTCGTCCAGGATGAGCACGTTGGGCTCGTCCAGAATCGTCAGCAACAGCGACAGGCGACGGCGCTGGCCGCCCGAAAGATCGCCGATGCGGCTCCAGAGCTGCTGCGTCGTAAAGCCCAGACGCTCGCAGAGCTTCTCGGGCGAAGTCTCCTTGCCGTCGATGACGTAGTACTTCTTATAGTTGCTGAGCACCTCTCGGATCGTGTCGCCCATGTAGGGTTCGAGCTCCTCGAGCTGCTGCGACAGCACGCCAAAGCGCACTGTCTGGCCAATCTTCACGCGGCCGCGCGTGGGTTCAATCTTGCCCTGGATCACGTCGAGCAGCGTCGACTTGCCGGCACCGTTCTCGCCCAAAAGGCCATAGCGGTCGCCCGCACCAATGAGCCAGGTCACGTCAGAGAGCACCTGCTTGGGCGCGCCATCGGTATCCGCATAGCCGGCGTCCACGTCGACCACATCGATAACCTGCTTGCCCAGGCGGCTCACGGCGAGGCGCTTGAGCTCCAGC
>USHA01000029.1 GCA_900554325.1 uncultured Collinsella sp. | reverse complement strand
GTCGCGGCGACGGCTCACCCAACCGGTGAGGGTGACCTCTTCGCCCACGTTCTCGAAGCGAAGCTCGCCGCAGGTACGGGTGTGCATGGAATGCTCATCGATGGGACGGGTCTGGCTCATACCAGTGATCCTCCTTTATGGATCTGTGCCGCCCCGTGTCGTTCCGGGCGGCGTCGTACAGATTTGCCCAGCCTGCGTAAACCGCGCAGCCAGACATGGCGTTCTATGTTATCGCACCCGCGTCGATGTGCCGCGAAAAAGTAGCTCTTACCCAAAGACTTGACGGAGACGAAACAATTGACGCACCGCGGCACCCGCCCGCGCTATTCACGTGCGACAATATGCCCCAATAAAACAGCACTTGGAAAGGCCCATCATGACTGCACGCCTCATTGTTATGGATATCGACTCCACGCTCATCAACCAGGAGGTCATCGACCTGTTGGGCGAGGAGGCCGGCGTGGGCGAGCAAGTTGCGCAAATCACCGAGCGCGCTATGTGCGGCGAGCTGGACTTTAAGCAGGCGCTCGAGGAGCGCGTGGGGCTGCTTGCCGGCTTGGACGAAAGTGTGTTCGAGCGCACCTTTGAGCGCGTGACGTTTACCCCCGGCGCGCTGGAGCTTGTGCGCTCGGCGCACAGCAAGGGCTGGAAAGTCGGCGTGGTAAGCGGCGGCTTTCACGAGGTCGCCGATAAGATCGTGGCCGCCGCGGGCATCGACTTTTGCCTCGCTAACCGCCTGGAGGTCGTGGGCGGCCAGCTCACCGGTAAGCTGGCGGCAGACATCGTGACCAAAGAGTCCAAGCTCATCCAGCTGCTGGACTGGGCGGTTGAGTGCGGTGTCGATATGGCTCATACCGTCGCGATCGGCGACGGCGCCAACGACATCCCCATGATTCAGGCCGCGGGCACGGGCATCGCATTTTGCGCCAAGCCCAAGACGCGCGAGGCCGCCCCGTTTGCCATCGATGAGCGCAACCTGATGCTCGCCATGGACATCATCCTGCGTGACTAGTCAGTTTGCTTCACAACTTCATCTAATCTGACATGTCAGATTTCCGAACAATTATGCTCTAATGTTCGGAAACAACCCTTCGCGTGCTAAACTTTTCTGCGTCGAAGGGAACTTATATGGACAAACGAGATCTTGAGCAATTGCTAAGTGACGTGGCAGACGGAAGCATTACGCCGGCCGATGCCCTCACGCGCATCCAGACGGCGCCGACCGCCGACCTGGGCTTTGCACAGCTCGATCTTTCGCGCGGAGTGCGCCAGGGAGCCGGCGAGGTTGTCTACGGTGCCGGTAAAACCGCCGAGCAAATTGCCGCCATTATCGAAGCGCTGCGCGATGCCGGCCAGGAGCGCATCCTGGTCACGCGCCTGGATGCCGAAAAGGCAGCCCGCACCTCGGAGTTCCTCGGCAACGGCATCGACCTGGGATATGTCCCGGACGCGCAGCTCGCCCTCGTGGGCGGCAAGCCCTCCCCTACCGGCAACGGACGCATCGTCGTCGCCTGCGCCGGCACGAGCGACCTGCCCGTCGCCGAGGAAGCCGCGTTGACGGCCGAGTTCTATGGCAACGAGGTCGACCGCCTCTACGACGTAGGCGTCGCCGGCCTGCACCGCCTACTCGCGCATGCCGAGGAACTTGCCCAGGCACAGGTGGTCATCGCCATCGCCGGCATGGAGGGCGCGTTGGCGAGCGTTATCGGCGGTCTGGTGAGCTGTCCGGTCATCGCCGTTCCCACCAGCGTGGGCTACGGCGCAAGTTTTGGTGGCGTAGCCGCACTGCTCGCCATGCTCAATTCCTGTGCCAGCGGCGTATCGGTCGTCAATATCGACAACGGCTTTGGCGCCGCTTACCAGGCAAGTCTTATCAATCATCTGAGCGCCGGCACACCCCGCGCCCGCTAAGGAGCATTCCATGTCCAATCATCAGCACACGCTTATCATCGACGGCACCTCGGGCATCAGCGGCGATATGACCGTCGCGGCCCTGCTCGACCTGGGCGCCAGCGAGGAACACCTGCGCGAACAGCTCGCCACACTGCCGGTCGACGGCTTTACGATCGCCGTCACGCGCGTAAACAAGCATGGCATCGACGCCTGCGATTTCGACGTTCAGCTGGCAGAAGAGCTCGAGAACCACGACCACGACATGGCATGGCTCTACGGCAACGAAGCAGCTGCCGAGCACACGCACGAGCACGAGCACCACCATCATGATCATGGTGAACACGAACACGAACACGAGCACACACACGAGCATGATCATGAGACCCACGGCCATGGCCACGAGGGCCATCATCACGCCCACCACCATCATCACCGTTCTTTGGCGGACGTCACCGCCATCATCGATGGCTCGCAGATGAGTGATGGCGCCAAGCGTCGCGCGCTCGCCATCTTTACCGCGCTCGCCGCCGCCGAGGCCAAGGCCCACGGCAAAACGCCCGAGACCGTCATGTTCCACGAGGTAGGCGCCGTCGATTCCATCGTCGACGTCTGCTCTGTCGCCATCTGCCTCGATGACCTGGGCATTGAGGACATTGTGGTCGAGTCGCTTTCCGAGGGCCACGGCACCATCCACTGTGCCCACGGCCTTATGCCCATTCCCGTCCCCGCTGTCGTCAACCTGTGCCAGGCGGGCAATATCGCCCTCACGCCCGCACCGGTCGCCGGCGAGCTCGTGACGCCCACGGGCGCTGCCATCGTCGCCGCACTGCGCACATCCGAGCACCTGCCGGCTCGCTACCGCATCGAGGCCGTCGGCTACGGCGCCGGCAAACGCCCCTACGAGGGTTGCTCCGGTACGCTCCGCTGCCTGCTTGTTCACGCGGACGCATAGCCATGGACGCCCGCAAGACAAAAAGCCGCGCCGCCATCGTCGCGGCGTTCTCCGAACTCCTACGCGAAGAGGACTACGGCAAGATCACCGTCGGCGACATCATCGCGCGCGCCCACGTAGGCCGCGCGACATTCTACGGCCTCTTTAAGAGCAAAGACGGCCTACTGTCCGAGCTCGTGAGCGGCATCTGCACCCACGCCCTCGACGACGATGGTACGCCGCTCGACGACCCACTCGTGCAAGTCGAGCATATCCTCAACAACCTCTGGGAACGCCGTCAGGGCGTTCGAGCCCTCGTAGCCGGCGCCGGCTCACGCGTCTTCGCCGACTGCTTACGCAAGACCATCATGTCACGAGCAGCCGAAACCGTCCCCGTCGACCCCGCAGGCCCCGCCGGCACCATGGACCGCAGCTTCTTACTGCACCACATAGCCTCAAGCTTCGTAGCCACCGTCCAATGGTGGGCCTGGCACAACTTCCAAGCAGATAAGGCCGAAGTAGCCAAAGACTACCTATCAGCCATCAAGCCCCTCTTCGGCTAAGTAACTATCCCTCCCCAAAGTGCCAACAGCAGCCCAACGCCCCTACCAGCAACAAGCCCCTCCCATCCAAATTCAGATATATATGTTGGGTTGCTTGTACGAACGCAACAAAGACCCCGCAGCCGTCCGCATGGGGTAACTTCCCAGCGCACTCCGCAGGACGCAAAAAGGCTCGCCGCACAAAGTGCGCAGCGAGCCTTTTTGCATGTCCGAGGACGCGCTGGGAAGTTACCCCATGCGGACGGCGAACAACTATGTAGTCTTGGACTAGAACATGCCCAAGAAACCGTGCACAAACAGTGCGGCCAGAGCGGCACCGACAAACGGAGCAATGCCAGGAACGAGCAGACCGTACTTCCAGTTGTTGTCGGCCTTGTTCTTGATCGGCAGCACCTGATAGGCCATGCGAGGACCAAGGTCACGAGCCTGGTTCATGGCGAAGCCGGTGATGCCGCCCATGCCCATGCCAACGGCCCAAACGATCAGGCCGACGCAGATAGCGAGCATCAGAACGTTCTCACCAGCGCGGCTAGCGGCAGCAAGGATGGCGCTGATGAACACAAAGGTGCAGATAGCCTCGCAGAAGAAGTTGCGAGCATAGTTGGTGCCCTCGGTGGTGGGGTTGGTCGAGAAGATGTTGCGCTGGGCAATGGGGTCGACGACGCCCTCGGAAGCCTTGAACTCATCGGCATACATAAGCCAAGCGATTACGGCGCCCACAAAGCCGCCGAGCATATCGGCAATCATGAAGGGAATGCAGCTGCCCCACGGCACCAGACCTACGATGCACTGGGCGAGCACCATAGCCGGGTTCATGCACACGGCGCCGCCAAAGACAAACAGGCAGACCGAGATGCCAAAAGACCAAGTGGTGATGGCAAACATATGGCCGGAACCCTGATACTTGGTGCCCTTGAGCACGGTATCGCAGTGCACGCCCACGCCAAAGATGATCATGAGGGCCGTTGCGCCGAATTCGCAGAGGAGTTTGGTAAGCATAAAACCTTATCTTTCTTGTCGGTTATAAACGATTCGTTTAGGCCGCGTACTAGTGCTGAGCGACGACAACGCCCAGGCCATCGGGAATGACGGCCACCTTGGCATCGGCACCCTTCATCTCAAAGGCGAGCTTGAGCGCCTCATCGAGGGTGTTGACCGGCGTCATGTGCATATCCTTGATCATCCGGTGATCGCACAGGTCGGTAACCATGATCACAGGGTGATGCGCCAGGATGCGGGCGAAAATCTGGCTCGTCCACTGGTCGGGCAGGGTCTCGTCCTTAGGACGGTCGATGCAGGCGCGCTCAAACTCCGCAGGATCGTTGTCGGCGATGTTGTGATAGAAGCCCTCGCCACCGTGACCGTCGGCACAACCGGCGACATCGATAATCACGCCGCCCTCGGGAAGCGTGGCCTCGGCAGAGCACATGCCCTTCACGGCCTGGTAGATGTTCTGGTCGAGCGGGTAGCCGCCGTTGGTGGTAATGGCAATCTCGCACTCGACGGGCTCAACGCCGGCAAGGCTCTTCACGAACTCGCAGCCAGCCTCGTGCGCCTTGTGGATATCGCCGGCAAAGGAACCGATGACCTCGTGCTTGCCGTTGAGCACCACGTTAAGCACAAAGGCAAGGTGAGCCATCTCGGCAGCGGCAAACATGTCCTCGCTCACGTGGTTGTGGCACAGGTTGCCGGCACGCGAGTGGGAATCATTCACAAACTGACCGTTGTGGTTGTACATGATGGTCTTGTAGCTGGCGATGCCAGGCAGGACGGACTTGCGGCTGCCGGAGAAACCAGCAAAGAAGTGCGGCTCAATAAAGCCCTCGGCAAGCAGCAGATCGCAATCGACGGCAATCTTGTTGATGATGCACTCGCCACCAGAAGGCAAGGTGCCGATCTTTTTCATCATGCTGTCGTCAGTCGCGACGTGCATAACGATTTCCTCGTTGGCAACGATCTCCTCGCCATACTTGTTGACGAGCTCCTCATGCGTCGAAGGACGGTGCATACCAGTCGCAACCAGAATACGAACGCGGGCCTCGGGCGCAGCAGCATGAATGTGATGCAGCAGAATAGGCATCGTCACACGCGAAGGAACCGGACGCGTATGGTCAGAACTGATGATAACGATATCCTTCTTGCCAGCACAAAGCTCCTCGAGCGAAGGCGAGCCATAAGGATTAGCAAGCGACTCTTCTACCAGTTCTTGCTGCGTTTTTGTAGTCTCAAACTCGTTTTGATGACCCTCCATCACACCTGCGAAGTTCTTATCCTCGAGCTCCAGATGCAACGTCTTATGGTCAAACGGCAATTCACATTCAAACAACGACGAGCGCCCTCTTCCTTTCATCTAACACACTAGATAAACCGTTGGAAGGATACGCCGCCCACCGATAACAACCAACCACCCACCAACCCATTAACAGAACGTTCACATTTAAGCGGTACAAAAAACGGCCGCGATCCCAAAGGACCGCGGCCACCACAGTCGTAATGCACGAAGCGCCAAAAGCATCTCAATCCCGACCGATAAGGCGCGAGGCGCGAAAGCGCCGCACACGCCGCCGGGACAGACCCCATCCAAAACGCGCGAAGCGCGCCATTCTTCTCTTCAGCCCTAATCCCAGAAGACCGGACATCGCAGGGCTATCTATTACCCCGTGTTCTGCAGTCCTGCCGAGACGCCGGTCACAGTCGAAAGAATCAGGCTCATGTACTCGGCCTTCTTCTCCTCGGCCATCTCGTCCTGATTCATGCGCACCTCGCGAAGGGCGCGGACCTGGGCGATGGACAGGGCGTCGACATAGGGGTTACGCACGCGGACGGCGCAGCCGAGCACGCGGCGGCGCTGCAGCGGCCACTCGTCACCGACGATGGCAAGGACCCACTTACGCGTGAGCTGCATCTCGGTAAAGACCTTCTCGGACAGATCCTGGCGATCGCCCAGGTGCAGATACATCTTGGCGATGCGCTGATCGGTCTTGGCGATCGACATCTCAATATTGTCGATAAAGGTGCGGAAGAACGGCCACTCCTGGTAGGCAGCCTTGAGCTGGTCAAGATCGCCAAGCTGCTCGCAGGCGGTGCCCAGGCCGTACCAAGCGGCCAGGTTAATGCGCGCCTGGCTCCAGCTGAAGATCCACGGAATGGTACGCAGGTCGTCGAGTGACTTCGCACCCAGACCGCGCTTGGCCGGACGCGAGCCGATCGGCAGCAGACCGACCTCGGTCAGCGGCGTCACGGTCGAGAACCACGGTGTAAAGTCCTCGGTGTTCAGCAGGTCCAGATAGCGCTCGTGGCTTGCGGTGTTGAGCTTCTCGGCCATATCCCAGAACTTCTGCGTGGTCTCGGTGTTGGTCTTCTCGACACTCGGGGCCGACTGCAAAAGCGTTGCGGCAGCAACGGACTCAACATGGCGCTGAGCCAGCGTGCGGTTGCCGTAACGGGCAAAGATGACCTCGCCCTGCTCGGTGAGCTTAAAGAAGCAGTTGACCGAACCCTTGGGCTGCGCCAGCACGGCCTTGTTGGCCGGGCCGCCGCCACGGCCCACGGCACCGCCGCGACCGTGCATGAGCACCAGGTCGATATCGTTCTTCTCGGCCCACTTGGCGATGCGCTCCTGCGCGGAGTGCAGCGCGAGCATGGCCGTGGTAGGACCGGCATCCTTGGAGGAGTCGGAATAGCCCAGCATGACCTCCATGCGGCGGTTGGTCTGGGCAAGGCGTTTTTGCACCACGGGCAGCGTAAGCATCTGGTCGAGCACGTCAACGCAGCCCTCGAGGTCCTCGAGCTGCTCGAACAACGGGATCACGTCGAGCTCGGGGACATCCTCCTCGTGTGCAAAGGACAGGTGGGCAAGCTCAAAGACGTCGGCCACATGCTGGGCGCTCTTGGTGAACGAGATGATGTAGCGGTGCGCCATCTTCTTGCCGTAGCGCTTTTGGATGGAACCGATGGCACGGAAGGTGTCGATGACCTCGCGCGTCATGGGCTGCAAATCGCCATGGATACCGTTCTCGTGGATATCCTTGAGGGCGCGGGCGTGCACCACGGAATGCTGACGGAACTCCATCTCGACCATATGGAAGCCGAAGGACTCGACCTGCCAGATGATGGTCTGGACCGGACCGTAGGCGGCACGGACGGCACCGCAGGCAGCAAGCGAACGCTGGACGACGCGCAGGTCCTCCAGGAACTCATCGGCGCTGTGGTACATGGTATCGGTGATACGACGTACGGTGGCGTTCAGACGGTCGGCCATGACGAGCATGACGGCGCGATGCGGCTCGTGCTCGGAAATCAGCTCGGCGCGGGCCGTGTACTGGGTGCTCATCTCGACCTGATGGTTCCACAGGTTGATGAGCTCGGCAGACGGCTTGCTGTAGGTGGCCTCGAGCGTCAGGTTGCGGCCAATGCGGCGGCACTTGTCCTCGAGCTTGAGCACCATATGGGTGAAGTACTTGGCGGCGACCTCGCGACTCACCTTGGCGGTAACGTTGGGGTTACCGTCGCGGTCGGAGCCGATCCAGCTGCCGGGGTGGAAGAACGCCGGGCACAGCGGCGGCACGGTACCGGCCTTGTCGCCCAGCACCCAGTCGTCAAAACGACGATAGATGACGGGGATAACGTCGAACAGCGTGTTATCGAAGATGTCGATGATGGTATCGGCTTCCTCGACCGGCGTGGGCTTCTTGAGCGCGATGGGGCTCGTACGCACCAAGGCGTCGATCTCCTGCAGCATATGGCGCTCGTTCTCCACCAGGTCGGAGCCGCCCAGACGCGGACGCTCCTCCAGCAGGTTGGAGATACGGCGAATCTTGCCCTCGACGGCCTTACGACGGGCCTCAGTGGGATGCGCGGTAAAGACGGGGTGGAACTCAAGCTTGCCGAGCAGCTCGTTGGCACCCTCGACGCCCATCTCGTTTACCAACTGGTGATAGGCGACGGTGAGTTCGTTGGCGGGATCGACCTCGGTATCGGTCGATGCGCCGGCCTCGCGCTCACGCAGCTGCGCGACACGGTAGTTCTCCTCCGACAGGTTAGCCAGATGGAAGAAGCTCGTAAAGGCGCGGACGATAACCTGCTGCTTATCGAGCGGCAGGCTGTCGATCAGATCGACGACCTCACGAAACGCCACGGCGGTGGGCTCGTCGGCAGCGGGCACGCCCTGCTCGTCGACGGACTCGTCGGCAGCACGCGTGCCGGGGTTTCCGGCGTTGGCCACAATCTCGGCTGTCAAAATCTTGTCGAACAGGTCCGCGATCTCGGGATCATACTCGCTAAGCACACGGCGCTCCAGGCGCAAGAACAGCGCCAGATTGTCGCGCAGCTCCTCGGGGATCTCGATCTCGGCGAGACGCTCCTTGGATTCGGCATTCGAGCCGATTCGGTTAACGAGGCGGTTGACCACGGCAGCGACGCGCGCCGCGGCTTCGGGTACAGACTGGTTGCTTAGGTTCTCAGCCACGTTTCCTCCCATTCCTCCTTCTATGCACGTAACATGCGGTATTTATTATAGGCACTCGGCAAAAACTTTCGAAGCTGATTGCGCTTTACCACACAAAAGTATTTTCTGCATTGCAAGGCTTTTTGCCCCAAATGGTCGTATTTCTCGGTGGACGGCATATGCAAACGGGGGCATTCCGCATAAATGCGAAACACCCCCGTAACAATCGCTCTCCATGAGCAGGGCACGTTAGCAGGCCCGCAGCTCAAAAAGATACGCTACAGGCGCTCGCGAACCGCCTCGACAACGTTGGCCAAATCGACCAGTACCTCGTCGTGGCTCTGCATGTCGCGCACCTTGACCTTGCCGGCGGCAAGCTCGTCGCCACCCAGGACTAGGATGAGCTTAGCGCCCACCTTGTCGGCCTGCTTAAACTGGGCCTTAAGGGAACGGCCCTGATAGTCGGCCTCGGTCACAATCCCTGCAGCGCGAAGCTGCTGCGTAATGGTAAAGACGTTCTGACGCAGCTCCTTGCCGGCGTTGGCAACGTAGACGCACGGGACCTCCTCGGCACCCAGGTCGCTGCCAAAGGCCTGCAGGGCCAGCAGGGCGCGCTCAAAGCCGACGGCAAAGCCGACGCCCGCCGTGGGCTTACCGCCCTCGAGCTCAACGAGGCCATCGTAGCGACCGCCACCACCGATGGAGCCGACACCGGCGCCGGGAGCCTCGACCTCAAAGACAGTACGGGTGTAGTAGTCCAGGCCGCGCACCAGGGTGGGATCCTCAACATACTCGATACCGGCGGCGTCCAGATAGCGCTTGACTTGCTCGTAGTGCTCGCGGCACTCGTCGCACAGGTTGTCGCCCATCAGCGGGGCGTCGGCCATGATCTCGCGGCAGTGGTCGTTCTTGCAGTCGAAGGCGCGCAGCGGGTTGAGCTCGGCGCGCTCGCGGCACTCGTCGCACATCTCGTCGGCGTGATCGAGAATGAACTGCTTGACCTGCTCGCGGTATGCCGGACGGCACTGCGCATCGCCCATCGAGTTAATAAGCAGACGGAGCTTGGACAGATCGAAGCCCAGGCGCTTGTAGAACTCCATGAGCATGATGATGCACTCGGCGTCGGCAGCCGGATCGGGAGCGCCGAGCCACTCGATGCCCACCTGATGGAACTGGCGCAGGCGACCCTTCTGGGGACGCTCGCCACGGAACATGGCCTCGGCGTAGTAAGCCTTAAACGGCGTGGAGCCCTGGGGCACCAGGTTGTTCTCCACGACGGCGCGCACCACACCGGCCGTGCCCTCGGGACGAAGGGCTAGGCGCTGCTTGGGCTTGAGCTTGTTGTCGGTGCCTTCGGTAAAGACGCGCTCCAGGTTGGCGCCGCTAAACACGCGGAACATCTCCTTGCGCACGACGTCGGTCGACTGGCCGATACCGTGGACAAACACGTCCACCTGCTCGATCGCGGGCGTCTCGATGGGCTTAAAGCCAAACGGCTCGAATACGCTGGCCGCAATCTGCTGCATCTTTTGCCAGGCGCGCATCTCGGCGCCGATAAGGTCGCGGGTTCCCTCCGCCTTCTGTGCCTGCATGGGCAAACACCTTTCTTTTGTATCGCGTCATAGGTAGTGGTCATTATACGGCACAAAAACAAAACGCGGCGGCGCGTCTGACCGAACGAGGGTATGGGGGCTCGTTCGGCCAGACGCGCCGCCGCTGTTTGTGATCCGCTTTCCTCCGTCCCCTTCGGATCACGTGATCTGTTGGGGACGGAGGAAAACGGATCATTTCGTAGGCCCGTGGCCGCCTTGGAAACCGAATGATGGTACGAGCATCCATTCGGCTTCCAGGGCAGCCACGGACAGAACGGGGCGAACAGCAAAGAGCGATGGACGTCTACTCCCCCGCCACGCTCGCGCGCAGCTTGGCGGCGATGGGCTCGGATGCCAGCAGGAACACGAGCATGACCACGGAGCACGCCAGGCACACAATCCAGGCGCTCGCAAAGGAGCCCGTGGCATCGAACAGCACACCCGAGACAATGGCACCCACGGTGCCGCCGA
The DNA here is from genome assembly GCA_900554325.1 of uncultured Collinsella sp. Taxonomy (GTDB): domain Bacteria; phylum Actinomycetota; class Coriobacteriia; order Coriobacteriales; family Coriobacteriaceae; genus Collinsella. The sequence goes on along the minus strand of USHA01000029.1, from coordinate 11,321 downwards.
CCATCTCGAGCGAGGTAATGGTGCCCGTGACCTTGCCGAGGTCGGCCATGCCAAACTGCTTGGACGCGGCGATGGTAGGCGTGATGGTGCCCATGCACGTTCCGATACCAAAGCTCACAGCGGCCACGATGGGGCCGAGGTCGGTTGCGGGGAAGCACAGAGCAACGCAGGCGATAATGCACGCAACGGATCCCAGCACGTTGCCAAAGCGCAGGCCAAAGCGATCGTAGATGGCGCCGAGCGAAATCTTGGCGATAACGACGGTGACCATGTAGGCCGAAAGCACAGTGCCCGCCCACATGGGATCGTGACCGCCCGTGACGATCTTGGCGCCGTTGACGGTAACGCTCGTCATGTTGGTAACCTGGTTGGGCAAGATGGCGCCGTTAACGAGGCCCATAAAGAGGAAGGCGACGACAAGCAGCCAAAACGCCGGGCTCTTCTTGATGCGAGACCAGCCAACGTTAACCTCGGGCGCCGTGTACTCGTCCTTGTCGCCAGCCGTCGAGACGGACGGATCGCCCGGGTTCTCGCCGAGCGGCTTAAGACCGATCTCGGAAGGCTTGGTGCGGAAGGAATAGGCCGTGATGGGCAGCGCCGCCACCATACAGATAGCCGCGAGCACCAGGAAGGCGGAACGCCAGCCAACGCTCACGATCAGCGAGCTCACGATGGGAGACAGAATAGCGCCGCCAAAGCCCGAACCCGAAAGTGCGATGGAGATGGCAAGGCCTCGCTTGGCCGCAAACCAGTTGGCGGTCACCAGGCTGATAAGCAGACGGGTCGAGGCGACGGCAAAGCACCCCGAGACGGCAAAGAGCACGTAGACCTGCCACAGCTCACCGACAAAGCTCATCCCGGCAAGAACGGCAGAGGTGGCGATTACAGTGAGGGAGCCCAAAACGCGACCGCTCACTTTATCGGCCACATGACCGATCACAAGTGAGCCGATAACGCTCACCACAGTGGAGATGGCGTTGGAGATGTTGTACTGCGCAAGCGTAATCCCGAGGTCGCTTACGATGAGCGGCTGAAACAGGCTCATGCAGTTGACGAAAATGGTGTAGCACGTGGCCATGATCACAAAGCCGGAGGCCACGACGAGCCAGCCGGGGAAGAACTTACGTTGCTGGGACATACTGCTCCTTTTTAAACAAACGAGTAGCAAGATTGGGTGCTATCGGTGGTCGGCGATGTAGCCCAAAGCGACAGCGGTATAAGCTGCGGCACCGAGCGGCAGCTCGGCATCGTTAAAGCGCGCCTTGGGATGGTGCTGGGCAAAATGCTCATCCGTATCGGTTACAGCGGCGCCCACGGTAAAGTACGCACTCGGGATCTCGCTCGAAATCAACGCGAAGTCCTCACTCGCCATGGCGTGGAACAGCGGCAGGAAGGCGGCCTTGGGCAGCACCGCGTCCACGTAGCCAAGCGACGCTTGCGTCATATCGTCATCGAGTACGAGCGGGGGAACATCCGAGAGTGTCTCGAGGGTCGCCGGCGTGCGATACGTTGCGGCCACGCCGTTGACGACCTCGGCGATACGTTCCTTGAGATGAGCCATGAGATCGACATCGAAGCCACGCAGCGTTCCCTCGAGCACACAAGTGTCGGGGATGACATTTGCGGCCTGACCGCCGGCGAACTTACCCACGGTCAGTGCGACCTCCTTGGCCGCCGGCACTTCGCGAGCAATGAGCTCCTGAAGTGCCAGATGCACATGCACACCCGCCGTAATGGGGTCGATGCAGATCTCGGGGCTCGAGCCATGACCGCCCTTGCCCTGCAGCGTGATGCGGAAACCGTACACGCCCGAGAGCGCCGGGCTGCCGTAAAGCACCAGGCCAAGCGGCGACTGGCTATTGACATGCATGGCAAAGGCGACCTGAGGGCGCGGGTTCTGCAGCAGACCGTCGGCGATGGCGGCGCGGGCACCCTCAAAGGTTTCCTCGCCCGGCTGGAACAGCAACTTAACCGTAGCGTTGGCATCAACAAGCTCTGCCTCGCGCGCTTTGAGCATACGAGCCGCACCAAGCAGCGCCGTCGCGTGCATATCGTGACCGCAAGCGTGCATGCAGCCGTTGGTGGATGCAAAGGGCTCGCCCGACTCCTCGGCAACAGGCAGGGCATCCATATCGCCACGGAGCATGATGACCGTACCGGCCTGTTCGTCCGTGCAGACGCCATTGCCTTGGGCCGCGGCGGCACCGGCGCCGACAAGGCCCACAACGCAGGAACCATCAACGAGCGTGGCAAATGGGATGTCCATCTCGGTCAGGCGCGCTTGGATATACGCAGAGGTCTGTGGGAGGCTATTACCCAGCTCGGGCATCTGGTGTAGATCGTGTCGCCACGCAGCGAGCTCGTCTGCAAAAGCCTGAGCTTCTGCAACAAGACCGTCACCGATAGCGGTCTGCGCCGCCGCGGTGGCCTTGGGCGCTGATTGCGGTTGAAGATCGGACAGTGCTGGTGCCATAGATGCCCTCCAGTAACGTTTTTGCAGCAAGCACTTTGATAGCGTAAAGTGCAAGGTACTACTTTAAGGGCATGACATAAAAATGCCGCCCTGGGAGGGCGGCGCAACAAGTTGTTTACAATTGCGGGTGTGATTTTCGGCGCAAGAAATCGAAATGCGTCTCGCTCAAGATAATCGAAAGAAAGATGAGCGCGAAGCCGGCGAGCAGGCGCGAGGTGAGCGCCTCCCCCATCAGCAGCACCGAGAACAGCACACCCGAAGGCGACTCCATCGAAAGGAGCAGCGAACCCGTCGAGGCCGGAACATGCGCCAGGCCGACGTTTTGGATGAGCAGAGCCGCGCATGTGCAGCCCACCGAGAGAAACGCCATCGCACCGATAAAGCTCGGCGTCCACACGGACAGAGGCGCTTGGGTCTCGAATAGCAGCGACGTTGCCAGGCTCAGCACGCCGTTGCCCACAAACATCCAAAACGTGATGACGTTGATGTCCATTTTGCGACCGTACTTGGCAGTCACCGCCATCTGGATGGCGAAAAAGGCCGCACCCGCCAGCGTAATGACATCACCGATGTTGAATTCAACGCTATCGAGCGCCACCAAGCCAATGCCCGCCAAGCACAGCAGCGCCGCGCCCAGGTTATAGCGGGTGAGTTTTTCGCCGCTCAGAAAATAGCTCGCGAACGGCACAACGATGCAATACGTGCCCGTCAAAAAAGCATTCTTGCCCGCCGTGGTGTGCGCCAGACCGACTGTCTGCAGGGCGTAGGCGGCCCACATAAGTGCGCCCATGCCAAGTCCGACGATAAGGTTGCGGGCGTTGAGGTGCGCGATGATGCGCTTGTGGAAGATGAAAAACATGACCAACGCCGCAGGCAGAAAGCGCACGTAGAGCAGTTCGAACACCGGAATGGTGTCGAGCGCGTCCTTCATGGTCGTAAAGGAGTAGCCCCAGACGACTGCCACCGAAAGCAGCAGGACTTTCCAGAACAGCGGCGAGCGAGCGCCGGCGCCGCGGGAGGTGCCGCCCGCGCCCAGGTCCTCGCGAGCAACAGGGCTATCGGGCATCATTTCGATATTGTCAGTGGCATGCTGGGCCATAGGGCATCCTCGCGCTCAATCTGGGCGTGGTGTCCGCACGCGCATGGCTGCGTGCCGCCTCATGGTCAAATAAAAGCAGGGCGCACCGGACCCCCGGCACGCCCCGCTACTGTAGCAACAACCAAGCAGCCCGTGCAATTCACTACGCTAAAGCATCGGGTTGGAAGATCTCGATGTTCCGACGGCGTTTACGTTGCTGAACTAAATCAATTTGGTTGACTCCAGTTTTTCGATGATCCAGTCGTTGGCTTTGATGACCGGACGGCGGAAGACGACGCCCAGGGCCAGCGACGGAATCAGATAGCTCGCCAGAATACCCAGCTCAACCCAGTACTCCATATGGTAGGCACCGGCCATGGCGGCGTGCATGGCGTTGATGCCGTGGGTAAACGGCAGGAACGGATAGATCGCCTGGAACACGGGACCGGTCATCTCGATGGGGAACGTACCGCCCGAACCGCCGACCTGCATGACCAGCAGCACGACAGCGAGGGCCTTGCCGATATCGCCAAACGAAACCGTAAGCGTGTAGACGATATTGGAGAACACGAGACTCGCGACCCAGCCCGCCAGCACAAACTGCAACGGGTTGTCGCACTGGATGCCAAAGAACAGAATGTCGCCCGCGCACACGAGCGTCGCCTGCAGCAAGGCCAGACCGCCAAAGAACAGATAACGGCCCAGGTAGATCTCGTGCAGGCGCACGGGAATGAGCTCGTTGATAAGCTCATCGTCAACCGAGACCTTCATCATGGCCGCCAGAACAATCGAGCCCACCCACAGCGACAAAATCGTATAGAACGGCGCCATGGCCGAGCCGTAGTTGCGGATCGGATAGACCGGCTTGCGGTCGAGCGCGACGGGACCGGAAAGCGACACGGCCAGACCCTCGGGGTCGTTGCCGATCATCGTCTTGATCGTGGCCAGGTCACCCGAGATCAGAGCGCTATCAAGCTCGTCCTTAAAGGCACTGATCTTGTCCGACGCCTCGCCCAGCTGATCGGAAGCCTTGTTGACGAGCTTTGCAGCCTTGGAGAGACCCTTCGCGAGCGAACCAGAGGCGTCGGTCAGACCGCTCACGGCGCTATCCAAGTCACCCGAGATACCGTTCAGGGAATCCAGAACGCCCGAAATGGTCTTCTTGAGCTCCTTGGCCTTAACCGAGAACGTAGAATCGTAGTCGGACTTGGCACCCGAGATACCCGCCTTGGCATCGGCGATGGCCTGGTCGACCTCGGCACGCGAGTTGTTGGCCTCCGCCATGCTGTCCGAAAGGGACTTTGCGGTCGCCGTCAGGTCCTTCGCATTGTTGCGGTACTCCACGGCAATTCTGCCCAGCGACGTCGCAGCGGACTTGAGGCCGTCTTTGAGCTTGTCATCCTTCACCTGGTCGGCAAGGTTGCGGAGCTGATCGGCCATCGCATCGATATCGTCAGCACGCGTATTGAGCGCCGCTGCGGCTTCGTTAAGCTGAGACACCGTAAGGTAAACATGCTGATTCGCGGCATCGAATGCCTTCGCAAGCTCGGCGGACACGTTGTCGAACGAGCCCGCGCTTCCGTCAATCGCCGCGTCAACGGCATCGTTGGCGGCCTTGAGCGCTTCCTTGGAATCATTGATGCCGCTCTTGGCGTGCTCCATCAGCTGCTTCGTCGACTCATCGACGGTGCCCGTCTGCTTGAGCATACCGCCCGCCGACGTCAGCGAATCGGACGTGGAGCTCAAAACGCCCGCCAGCGACGTTGCGCTCGCCTGAACGTCCTGCAGGTCCTCGACCGAATCGCCCAGCGTAGAGGACAGATTGGCGATAAAGTTGCTCACCTGGTCGGTACTCATATAGTCGAGCAGGCTGGACACGGTCTTAAGGCCGATGGTCGTGATGGTTTCGGTAAAGGTCTCGTTGACCTGGTTCTGGACGGCGCTCGAGCCCTTCTCGGTCACGATCTGGGCGATGGCGTTAGCCTTCTGGTTCTCGTAGAACTCGATATCGGCGTGCTTCACCTCGGTCGAGAAAAGCGTCATCATGTCGGCGCTAAACGTTTTAGGGATAACGACGGCAGCGTAGTACGCGCCCGACTTAACGCCCTCAATCGCCTTATCGCGGTCGTTGAGGACAACCCAGTCAAAGTTCTCGTTACCGCGCAGGGTCGCCGTCACGTTTTCGCCCACGTTGATCTCGACGGGAATCAGATCGCTCTCGTAACCCTCATCGGTGTTGACCACTGCAATCTTAAGGTTGCCGGTATTGCCGTAGGGATCCCAGCTTCCGGCGATGTTAAACCATGCATAGAGACATGGCACGATGATCAGGCCCATCACGACGACCATGCCGATCACGGAGCGAGACACGTTTTGGACATCGCGCTTAAACAGGTGCAGGATGTTCTTCATTTATGCCTCACCTCCTTTGGAGTGCTTGCCAAGCGCGGTGGTATCTCCATCATTTGTGGCTGTGCTGTCGCTGCCCTGAGATTTATGGTGCGAGCCGATATGCGGCAAGCGGCCCGTGGACTGATCGCCGCCCTTGGCACCACGCTCGCTGGCGTTGAGGCCAAACATGTGGCGGGCGGCAGGAATGGCGGCCGTGTGCTCGCGCATCTCGCGACGCAGGTCCTCATCCGAAAGCGCCGAGATGCGCATCTGGGTATTGAGGCTCGCGCGGATATATTCGATATTGATAAGCCAGCCGCAGATGGCAATAACCGAGATGATCCAAATGACAAGCAGGATGATCTTGCCGTTATTGTCGATATCGAGAACCGTCGACAGGACAAAGAGCAGGACCTGAACGCCCACCACGGCGGCAAAACCGCCCTTGATGTAGTACGGGTAGCGATGTTCAAAGGCGACCGCATGATCGAGCAGTTCGCGACGGTACGAATCGGAATCGAGCATGACACGCATGGCCGTGCGCAGCGAGTAGCGCTGGCGCGGCAGGTCGTTGGACTCGCAAATCATCATACCGGTCGTGGAAAGCTGTTTATCAAAGAGCAGGTTAAGGTTGAGCAGCAGCGGACGCAGCTGCAGACCGATAAAGAGCGCCACGATCAAGAACACGCCCAGAATGCACAGGTTAAACAGGTAGTTGAACGAGTACATGCCGCCGACCGTCTCGCGCAGCAGATTGATGCCGTAGGTAAAGGGCAGCAGCGGGTGCAGCCACTGGAAGAAGCCTGGCATCATCTCGATGGGGTACATGCCCGACGAACCCGGGATCTGCACGATAACCAGAATGACGCCGATAGCCTTGCCGATATGCTTAAACGTGGTGGACAGCGCATAGATGATATTGACGTAGGTGAACGAGATGGCGATGCCGCCCAGCACGAACAGCAGCGGGCTGACGCACTGCACGCCGATCACCAGATCGCCTACCGTAACGATGATGGCCTGCAACGCGCCCAGGATCACCAGGAGCAACCAGCGGCCAAAGTAGCCCTGACGCGCGGTAAAGCTGCCGATGCCTTCGCGGTCGACCTCGAGCTTGTAGATGGCGATAAGCACGTAGCCGCCCACCCACAGCGCCAGATTGGTATAGAACGGGGCAATGCCCGAACCAAAGCTCTTGACCGGGTAAATTGACTTTGAGGTCAGCTCGACCGGAGATGCCATGAAGTCTGCAACATCATCGACGTCGACGCCCATCAGGCCGGCCAGCTCGCCCATGGACTCGGAGGTCTGTAGCGCCGCGATGTCGTTGGCGGCGGTTGCGAGCTTGTCCTGGACCTTGGCAAGCGAGGCATCGGTCTGGGACAGCGTGGTCTTGGCCTGACCGAGCGTGGCGTTGAGTTGCGAAAGTGTACCGCGCGCACTTGCAATAGTAGGCGTGAGGCCAGACACGATTCCCGTCAGATCACCCGAGACGGCGGCAAACGAATCAAGTGCGCTCGAGACCTTCGGCAGCGCGTTTTGACCCAGGTCCGTCTGAGCCTGGCCAAGGTTGGTCGCACCGGTCTGAATTGCATTATTGATAGCGTCGCTGGCACCCGAGACAGCCGCAGCGTCATTCGCCATGGCGCTCGACTGCGCAGACAGACCGTCCTTGATGCTCTGAAGCTTTTCATTCTGCTCGCGGAGCAAATCGATGATCGATACAATGCGCGCGTCAATTTCCTTGGAACCTGTCGACGTGTCATTGACGAGAATTTCCAAGTGCCCGATAACGGCCTTATTGTGGTCGATCGTCGCTTGGAGAGACTCAAGCGAGTTGTCGATACGGGTAGTCGTAGATGCGACCGTGCCCGTCAGCTTGCCAATCGCAGCGTTTGCGGAGGCTGACGTCTTGGTGAGCGCAAGGCTGCCTTCCGAGAGCGCCTTGGAGAGCGAGGCGACAGAGTTGCCCGCCGTGGCGCGAGCCTCGCCCAGCAGGTCATTGCCCTGGGAGATCGCCTGCGTCAGCGACGGCGCCTGACCCTGCAGACCGGCAAGTGCCGCATCTGCCGAGGCAATGGAACCACTCGTCTTATCGATGGCGGCATTCATGTCGCCAATCGAATCACGCACTTCGCCCAACGTATCGGAAGCCTCTGATACCGAACCGGCCAACGAATCCTGAGTCTGGGTTGCCTTGTCCTTTAAATCGACTCCGGCATCCTTGGCAATACTGGCAACGGTCTCGCCCACCGTGGAGACAAATTCCGAGTTGATCTGCTCCTCGATGGTGTTTGCACCGGTGTCGGTAACCTTGGGCGCAATAGCGCTCTTCTTCTCATTGACGTAGTACGTAAGCTTGGGCTGATGGTAGTTGCCGTCGAGCATCGAAACCAGGTTATCCGAGAAGTTCTTGGGGACTACGATGGCCGCATAGTACTCACCGCTCTCGACGCCCTCTTTGGCATCGGCCGCAGAATCGACGAAGGTCCAGCCCAGCTGATCGTTCTCCTTGAGCTGATCGACGACCTGATCGCCCGCGTTGAGCTCGCCCACCAGGTCGTTTTGGGTGCCCCGATCGTTGTTGGCGATGGCAATCTTGATGCCCTGGGTGTTTCCGTACGGATCCCAGTTGGCCACGATGTTGTACCAGGCATACAGCGAGGGAATAACGCACACGCCAAGGGTAACCACCAAGGCGACGGGGTTCACAAGCAGTCGCTTAATGTCGCGCTTAAATATCGCAAAGGAGACCTTTGCATTGGATAGTTTGCTGCCGAGACTCACGCTTGGACCATCCATCCTGTCGTTGAATCGAATCGTACTATTGATAACCATTGTACGTAGGCGCTTTAGCGTCTCAGAGCACAATGGTATTGAGTTTTGCGGGTAGCAATATACTACGAAGACGAATTAACGTACAGTTGTACAGTATCTTTAATTTCAGCAGGTCACAAAACCACAACCCCGACAAATAATTGATCCCTTGGGGACGGAGGAATCATTCAAAAGGAAACGAGAGTGGAAAATCTCCCACTTCAAGCCCGCATTCGAGCCAAAAGTGGGAGATTATCCACTCTCGTTCTAATCTAGTTACGGTGCCGTATCCCCGAACTACATCAAGTTGCAAACAGCCGCCGCGAAGGCAACGGGGTCCTCGGGCAAAATGCCCTCGACCAGCAGAGCCTGGTCATAGAGCAGACCGGAGTACTGCTTGATCTTGTCGGCGTCGCCTGCCTTCTGGGCAGCGACAAGCTTGTCAAAGACCGGGTGCTTGGCGTTGAGCTCGAGCACGCGTTGGCTCTTGGGCATGCCGTCGGGCGCGCCCTCGGGTCCCTTCTGGAGCACCTTCTCCATCTCGAGCGAAAGTGGGCCCTCGGTGGTGATACAAGCGGGGGCATCGGTCAGGCGCGCGGAGACGGCGACTTTCTCGACCTTGTCACCGAGCGCCTCCTTCATAGCGCTAAAGAGGTCCTCGTTCTCCTTGGTGGCGTCCTCGGCCTCCTTCTTCTCGTCCTCGGTCGCCAGGTCAAGATCACCGGTCGCAACGTTCTTGAGCTCTAGATGACGATCCTCGACCTCGGGCTCGGCACCGTCGGCCACAGCCTTCTCGGCAGCCTCGCGGGCAGCATCGTCCTCGTAGATCTTGGGCATATCGGCGGCAACGTACTCACGCATAGCCTGGAACGTGAACTCATCCACATCCTGCGTCAGCAGCAGCACGTCATAGCCGCGGTCGAGCACGCCCTTTACCACGGGCATCTTGGCCAAGCGCTCACGCGAGTCGCCGGCGGCGTAGTAGATGGCCTTCTGATCCTCAGGCATGCCCTTGGCATACTCGGCCAGGGTAATCATCTTCTGTTCCTTGGCAGACCAGAACAGCAACAGGTCGGCGAGCTCATCGGCCTTCATGCCATAGCTCGAGTAGATGCCGTACTTAAGACCGCGGCCAAAGTTCTCAAAGAACTTCTCGTAGGCCTCGCGGTCGTTGTCACGCATATCCTCAAGGTCGGCGGTAATCTTCTTTTCCACACGCTTGGCGATGGCCTTGAGCTGACGGTTCTGCTGCAGCGTCTCGCGCGAGATGTTGAGCGACACGTCGGCGGAATCCACGACGCCGCGGACAAAGTTGTAGTAGTCGGGCAGCAGGTCGTCGCACTTCTCCATGATCAGGACGTTGGAGCTGTAGAGCGCCAGACCCTTCTCGTAGTCCTTGCTGTACAGATCGAACGGCGCGCGTCCCGGCACAAACAGCAGGGCGTCATACTCGAGCGTGCCCTCGGCGTGGAAGCTGATGGTGCGCGCAGGATCGTCAAAGTCGTGGAACGTGGACTTGTAGAACTCGTCGTAGTCCTTCTGCTCGACATCGGAGCTGTGCTTCTTCCAGATCGGTGTCATGGAATTGACGGTCTCGAGCTCCTGGTAGTCCTCGTACTCGGGCTTGTAATCGTCGCCGGCGTCCTCGGGCTTGGGTTTCTGGCGGCTCTTGGACACCATCATCTGGATCGGGTAACGCACATAGTTACTGTACTGCTGAATCAGGCTCTTGAGACCCCACTCGGTCAGGAAGCGATCGTAGGTCTCGGCCTCGCCGTCGGCATCGAGCTTCTCGTTCTCGCGCAGCGTCAGGATGACATCGGTACCGTGCTCGGCGCGCTCGCCGTCCTCGATGGTGTAGCCCTCAAGACCGTCGGATTCCCACACATGGGCGACATCCTCGCCGTAGGCGCGACTGACGACCTTCACATGGCTGGCGACCATAAAAGCCGAGTAGAAGCCCACGCCAAACTGACCGATGATGTCGACATCGGAGCCCTGCTGCTCGGCGTTCTCGGTCTTAAACTCCTCGGAGCCGGAATGGGCGATGGTGCCCAGATTGCGCTCCAGCTCCTCGGCGGTCATGCCAATGCCGTTATCCGAGATGGTAATGGTGCGGGCGTCTTTATCAAAGGAGACGCGAATGGCCAGGTCGCCCTGGTCGATCTTGACGCTCGGGTCCTGCAGGCTCTTAAAGTTGAGCTTGTCGACGGCGTCGCTCGCGTTAGAGATAAGCTCGCGCAGGAAGATTTCTTTATTGGTGTAGATGGAGTTGATCATGAGGTCGAGCAGTTTTTTGCTCTCGGTCTTAAATTGACGCATGTGCAGTCCTTTCGCGCTACCCCTGTCCGCAAAAACGGCTCGGTCGCCCGAGCCGCATCGCAGACCTGCTATGTTCAGACTTAGATTTTATAACCCATTAACGCGCATATATACATACGGAATCGAAAAACTGTATGTCCGAGCGCTCTGATGCGCCAATTGCCAAGGAGCGTCCCCAACTGCCGGCAGAGACGATATGAGCAGGACATAAAAACATTGAGAGCCCCTGCTGCATGAAAG
>USHA01000028.1 GCA_900554325.1 uncultured Collinsella sp. | reverse complement strand
TCCTCAACCTCCTCGACAACGAGTTCATCGTCATCGCCTGCGGTGGCGGCGGCATCCCCGTCGTCCGCGACTACGAGAACAAGGGCTGCTACAAGGGCGTTCCCGCCGTCATCGACAAGGACCTGGGCGGCGAGCTGCTGGCCGAGGACTGCGACGCCGACGTTCTGTTCCTACTGACCGCCGTTGAGCATGTCGCCATCAACTTTGGCAAGCCCAACCAGGAGGAGCTCGAGGACCTCACCGCCGACGAGGCCGAGCGCCTGGCCGACGAGGGTCAGTTCGGCAAGGGTTCGATGGAGCCCAAGGTCCGCGCTGCCATCAAGTTCGCCCGTTCCCGCAAGGGCCGCACCTGCATCATCGGCGCTCTGGACAAGGCTGCCGAGACCATGGCCGGCCTCTCCGGTACCCGCATCCACGAGTAGTCTCTACTCTGTTGCCTCTCTCGTGGGCGCCAGGCAAAGCGCCCACAAACTAGCCTCTCTTCATGAGCCCCGCAGTCCGCTCCGACTGCGGGGCTTTTGCTATTCACCTAGTCATTGGGGACAAACCCGGCACTTGGGGACGGTCCTTTCCTGCCGGCAGCTTGGGACAGTCCTTAATAGTCATTGGGGACGTTCTTAAACGACTAGTCAAACAAGAACGTCCCCAACGACTACTCATTTAAGTCTGTCCCCAATGACTGCGGAAAGCGCATCTCACACCGGCACATGGCTTTCGGGTCCTTTCTCCGTGCTCCCTATAAGTTCGGCTGGACTCCCCGCAACCTGTTCCGAGTTGGCGGAACGAGCGCGACGTGGAGTGTCATTCTTTACCGCGTTAGACTAGACGCAGGGAAAGGAGGAGGACATGGATGCTCGCGTCAAGCAGCTTGTAAATATGATCGAGGACGCTCAGCCTGTCGCTGTCGCGGTACTTGCCAAGCGTCTCGAGGTAAGCGAGCGCGCCGTGAGAAACTATATCCATCGCGCAAACGACAACCTTGCAGGGGTTGCACGCATCGTTGGCAGCAAGGGGCAGTATCGTATCGATGTTGCACGTGCAGATGAGCTTGCTCGCTTGCTAGACGGTGCGGCTCAGGCCCATCCGGGCATTCCTGATACGCGCGACGGCCGTGTGTCCTTCCTTCTTAACGACCTCCTCATGCGGTCCCAGTGGGTGACGATTGAGGAGTATGCGGATTTACTCTACGTTTCGGCGCGAACTCTGTCCAATGACATGCGTCTGGTAGAGCAGAAACTCGCCCAATTTGACTTAACGCTCGAAAAGCGCCCACGCTACGGAATCCGCGTTGCGGGCGGGGAGTCGCAACGGCGCCTGTGCCTGGCCTCGCTGGTGAGGCCCGTGTTGCCCGACACCGACGATGCAAAGCTCGCCGAGCGCCTGCGGGCCATCGCCGCATGTGTGGACGATGCCCTGACGGCCTCGCCCGTCACGGTGAGCTCGCTGGCATCCCGCAATCTCATCATGCATCTTTACATTGCTCTTGGCCGCATCGAGCAGGGCTGCTATGTCCCAGCTGCAGAATCGGACGTTCAAAAACTGGAGGGAACGCGCGAATACGCCGCGGCTTTCCAGATTGCCGCAAACATCAAGGATGCCCTGGGCGTGAGCATGCCCCGAGAAGAGGTTGCCTTTATCGCAATCCATTTGCTCGGCAGGGGCACGGGCGTGCCCGAGAAGGGCTCTGCCGTTATCTCGGACGAGATGTGGGAGATTGCTTCCGAGATGGTACGTGCGGTCAACGATGAGTTTAGGTTTGACTTTAGCGGCGATCTTGAACTTCGCATGAACCTTGCTCGGCATATCGGCCCTCTGGGCTATCGCCTTGAATATCACATGCATATGGATAACCCCATGCTGCCCGATATCAAGACGAGGTTTCCGTTGGCCTATTCGATGGCAGCTGGCACCTCGCAGGTACTCGAGCGTCATTTTGGCAGCCAGCCCTCTGATGAAGAGCTCGGCTACATCGCCATGGCATTTGCCCTGGCCCTCGAGCAGCAAGCCGACCAGCCGCGTCGCAAACGCATCCTGATCGTGTGCGCCTCGGGAGCGGGAAGCGCCCGTATGCTCGAGCACCAGTACCGCAAGCAGTTTGGCATGTATATCGATTCGATTGAGACATGCGATGTCGCCCGCGTGGGAACGTTCGATTTTTCGCATATCGACTACGTGTTCACAACGGTGCCGCTCAACGTCAAGTTGCCCGTGCCCGTCCGCGAGGCCGATTTCTTCTTGGAGACGAGCGATGTCAACGCTATCCGCAAGGTGCTGAGCGACGACACTGCGCAATCGGACTCCGTGAGCTCTTTCTTTAGCCGTGCCCTGTTCTTCAACCGCGTTGAGGCGTCGTCGAAGCAGGCCGTTCTCCGATATCTCTCCGAGCGCGCCGTCGAGAGCGGCCGTGTCGATGCCCAGTTTGCCCAAGAGGTCGCCGAGCGCGAGAGCGCGAGCGCCACCTCGTTTGGCAATGGGGTAGCCATGCCCCATGGGATGCATCCCTTGAGCGCCGAGGCCTTTGTTACCGTGGGCCTGCTCGAACATCCCATTCTTTGGGACGAATACGGCCATGAGGTCGATATCGTCTTTATGGTGTCGTTTGCCCGGTCGGGCGGCGATGAGGCGCGGATCTTGAGCTCACTGCTCGCCGAGATCTTTATGGACCGCCAGGGGGTCGAGCGCCTACGCGAGCGCCGGTCCTGGCATGAGCTGATGGCGCTTGTGCAAGCGCATACGGCTTAAGACTTCTTTTGTCGATGACCCTGTCAGTCTACCTGCAATAAACCTCGAGGATTGCGGGCGGGAGATAGGCGTTTCGAATATTCAAGTACAAACCAAACATCACGGGAGAGGAGACCGTTATGGACGATCAGGGAACCGAGATGGTTTCGTTTCAGCTGGTCGCTGCAGCGGGAGAGGCACGCAGCCTTGCCTTCGAAGCCCTTGAAAAGGCAAAGGCGGGGGATTTTGACGCCGCCGCCAAACTCATGAAGCAGTCAAAGGATGCGGGAATCAAGGCTCACCACATCCAAACGCAGCTGCTTTCGACTGAGGCAGCGGGCGAGCATCTGTCGGTGGATGTGTTGCTGGTCCATGCTCAGGACCACCTCATGTGCTCCATGCTTGCTCAGGAGCTCGTGCAGGAGCTGATCTGCCTGTATGAGCGCACTGCAACCAAGAACGCCTAGCGGCGTGCGGTGACTATCCAACCAATCAATGCGAAGGGAATCCCTTATGAAGATCCTTCTTGTTTGCGCAGCTGGTCTGTCTACAAGCATTCTGATGAAGAAACTCGAGAAATATGCGGAGCAAAACGGCATCGAGCTCGATATCGATGCGGTGGGTATCGGCGAGTATCAGGAGACGTGCGCCAATTATGACGTGCTGCTCTTGGGGCCGCAGGTGTCCTACCAGCTCAACACCGTCAAGCAGGGGAGCGGTAAGCCGACCGCGGTCATCCCCGCACAGGACTACGGCATGGGCAACGCCGCCAACGTGCTGGCACTCGCCCAGTCGCTGTTGGGTTAGGAGGCAACCATGGAGAAGTTCATGACCCTGCTTCAGGAAAAACTGACCCCTATCGCCAATTTCTGCGGCACCGAGCGCCACTTTGCCTCCATGCAAAAGGGCTTTATGAGCGCGATCAGCTTCATCTTGGTATCTGCCGTCTTTATGATCCTCGCCAACCCGCCGGTCACGGCCGACCTGGTGGCGCAGGGCGGGTTCTGGTCCGTCTTTGGCCCTTGGCTCGATTTTGCCACGGCCAATAAGCTCACGCTGCTCATTCCCTTCAACATGACGATGGGCATACTGTCGGTGATCGTGACGTTCGCAATCGCCTATAACCTGGCGGGCACCTACAAGATGCCCAAGCTTAACGCCGGTATGACCTCGCTGGTGATGTTCCTGATCGCCGCGGCGCCGTCGTCCTACTACCAGCTTGCTGACGAGTCCGTGCTCCAGGCGGTCCCCTGCACCTATCTGGGTGCGCAGGGCCTGTTTACCGCCATCATCGTTGCCTTGGTCTCCGTCGAGGTCACGCGCTTCTGCCAGACCAAGGGCATCACCATCAAGATGCCCGATGGCGTGCCGCCGTTTTTGTCCGAAACCTTTGGCGCCATCGTACCTATGCTCGCCAACATCCTCATCTTCTTTGGCGGCAACCTGCTGATCCAGATGATCGATCCCGCGCTGTCCATCCCCTCGGTTATCGAGAAGCTGCTCGCTGCCCCGCTTTCCGTCGCAGTTGACTCTGTGCCCGGCGCACTGCTTATCTGCTTCATGACGCTGCTGTTTTGGTGCTTTGGCGTCCACGGCAACATGATCGTAATGCCCATCACCGCCCCGGTCACGCTTGCCGCCTTTGCCGCCAACGCCTCGCTCTATGCTGCCGGGCAGCCGCTTGAGTTCCACCCGGCGCTCATGTCGTTGGCCATCAACCTCATCGGCGGCACGGGTAATACGTTCTCTTTTGTGGCGCTCTGCGCGTTTAGGGCAAAGTCGCAGCAGCTCAAGGCATTTGGCAGGGCATCGATCGTGCCGAGCTTCTTCCGTATCTCCGAGCCCGCGATCTTCGGCGCGCCCATCATCTTCAACCCGATCCTCATGATTCCGTTTGTGCTAGGCGGCATGATCTCGGCCCTGCTGTATTGGGGTGCGGTCTCACTGGGTCTTGTCTCTAACTTCTACATCTTGGTGAGCGGCACGTTCCCCATCTTCGTTCAGGGCTTTGTCCAGTGCCTCGACCCGCGCATCTGGGTGTTTACGATCGTTTTGATCGTGGTCATGGCTGTGGTCTGGTACCCGTTCTTTAAGGTGTACGATAACCAGCTCCTGGCTCAGGAGCAGGAGAACGCCGCGGCAGCTTCTGCCGAGGATGCTGAGTAGCATGAGTTACTTTGACAGAACGTCTGCCGCCGGTATGCCCGAGGGCTTTTTGTGGGGTGGTGCCCTCGCCGCCAACCAGGCCGAAGGGGGCTGGAACGAGGGCGGCCGCGGCATGTCGCACTCCGACCTGATCCCACAGGGTTCCGACCGCTGGGATGTAATGTTTGGCAGGCAAAAGCCCGTGGACGATCCGGACAGGCTGTATCCATGCCGCTGGGGCAACGACTTCTTCCATCATTGGCACGAGGATGTCGAGCTCTTTGCCGAGATGGGCTTTAAGTGCCTGCGTCTTTCAATTTGCTGGAGCCGTATTTTTCCCACAGGGATGGAGACCGAGCCCAACGGCGAGGGCTTGGAGTTTTACCGTCAGGTATTCGAGGCGCTGCGCGAGCATGGAATCGAGCCGCTTGTGACGCTGTCGCACTACGACTATCCGTTGGCTCTGGTCGAGCGCTATGGTGGCTGGCAAAGCCGAGAGATGATCGAGCGGTATGCGCACTACGTCGAGACCGTCGGACGCGCGTACCAGGGCCTCGTGCGTTATTGGCTTACGTTCAACGAGATCAACAGCGTGGCGCTGTCCTATCTCAACGCGGGTGTCACGCTCGAGGATGAGCGTGACCGTGCAGCCGTGACCGCGGCGTTCTCGCACCATATGTTTATGGCGAGCGCTCGCGCTGTCGAGATTCTGCACAAGATCGATCCCGCAAACAAGGTGGGTTGCATGGTCGCTGCCGGTGCGACCTATCCGTACCGTTGTGCGCCCGAGGACGTATGGCTTGCGTATGAGGAGGACCGCGGCCGCTACTTCTACACAGACGTGATGGCTGCGGGCGCCTATCCTGCTTGGAAGCTGCGTGCACTCGAGAAAGAGGGTGTTCACGTGCCCTTTGAGCCGGGCGATACGGAGTATCTGGCAGAGCATACGGTCGACTTCATCTCGTTCTCGTACTATTGCTCGCGCTTGGTGTGCGCCGATGATCAGGTGATCGCCGAGAAGGCGGAGGGCAACGTGTTCCCGACGTTGCGCAATCCGTACCTCAAGGATAAAGAGACTGCCTGGAAGTGGCAGATCGATGCGCTGGGTTTGCGCGTGACGCTTGCCGGCTACCACGATCGTTACCATCTTCCGCTCTTTATCGCCGAGAACGGTGTGGGCGGACTCGATGCGCTGGAAGACGGCAAAGTCCACGATGCGTATCATACTGATTACCTGCGAAGGCATATTCTTGCGCTGCGCGATGCAATTGTCGAGGACGGTGTTGACCTGATGGGATACACGCCGTGGGGCTGTATCGATTTGGTGTCGGCCTCGACGGGGCAGATGAAGAAGCGCTATGGCTTTGTTTATGTTGATGCCGATGATACGGGCAAAGGCACGTTCGATCGCTACCGAAAGGACAGCTTCTGCTGGTACCAAAAGGTCATTGCATCAAATGGCGAGGACTTGAGTTAACTCTTGCAGGTCTGTTGCCCCCGCGGTCCGCTTCGGCCGCAGGGGCTTTTGTTATTGAGGCGGCTGTTCATGAGGAGCATTGCAGGCTGCGGAAACCCGGCACTTGGGGACGTTCCTTTCCTGCCGGCAGCTTGGGACAGTCCTTAAAGGCCGCATCGATCAACTGCGGAAAGCACATCCCAGAATGAGCGTCCAACATGGGGTGCGGTTTCCCTTGAGGCCCTCAATCGGAAAATGCATCCCGGATTTTTGTCGAAAAGCGGTCCCTAGTTTCCCAAACGGGCCGCTAACGGAAAGCGCATCCCGCTATTGGGCCCCAAAGCAGGATGCGCTTTCCGTGCTGGCAGTTCCAAGCAGTTCGGGATGGCCCTTTTCGTTTGCTCTCGGCCGGCGTCCGTAAGACTGTCCCCGACGACCACTCATTTAAGTCTGTCCCCAATGAGTGCCCAATGACTAGTAGTAGGCCCACATGGCTTCGACTTCGTTGAGGACCTCTACGACGCCCCAGCGTCGGGCGCTGCGGCTGGCCGAGTTGGGATCGAAGACTTCAATCTGGTCGGCGTCGTCAATACCGTAAAGTACAATGTAGTGGCCCACGTTGGTAAAGGTGCCCGGCCGAACGGCGGCGATGACGGGCGCTCCCGAACGCAGCGCCTGAGTCATCGAGTCGCGATCGTTATGAAGCTCCGTTCCGTTAAGTCCCAACTGCCACGCACCGCTCGTCATAAACGACCATTCGGTTGCACCGGTGGGGGCGTAATTGCCTGCCTCGGAAAGCGCGCACATATCGACGGGAGTCATATCGGTGCGTCCCGTCTTAAAGATATAGACCATGGTGAGGCACGTAGGCCCGCAAGCATTTTGGCGGATGGTACCGCCGGCGTAAGGCAGCTCCGACCATGCAGGGTCGATCTGATAGATATGGGGCATCGTGCCGGCTTGCCATTGCGAGCGCGGGGTCGAAAAGGCGAAAGAATAACCGGGCGCGACGGGGGCCTTGAGCAGCTTGTCCTCGGCGGTGGGCTCGAGACCGGCTGATCCGTGGGAGATACACGAGCCTAAAAATAAAAAGAGCAGGCACGCGACGATGGAGCAAAGCGCGATGCGTGCGCGGCGGAAGGGTAGAGCGGGAGCGCCGGAGCCGGCTCGAGATGCCGGGCGAGAGCTCAGGCCGCTGCGTCCGTTCTGCGGGCGCGAAAAAGAACGGCGGACAAAGATGCCGGGCTGGGGGCGACCGTTGCGACGCAGTTGCGGCACATCGGTCTGGCGCTGGCGCGTGCCCGTGAAAGAGCGCGTGCTTTGGCGTTGATCGGTACTGCGACTGCGCCGTTCGGTTTTAGCGTTGGATCTGCTCGAAGCGACGGCACCGTCGCGTCTGCGAGTCGCAGCGGTACTAGCCTGCCCTCGAGTCTCAGAACCGCTGGTGTTTTGCCGAGGCGTAGGGCGGGGCTGCCGTTGCGAGCTGCTTGGATACTGCGGGCTGGCGGCGGTGGAAGAAGACGAGCTTCCGGGCGTCGGCGTAGCGCGACCGGCAAGGCGAACGCTCTGTCGCCGTTGATCGCCGTCGTTAAAACCATATGCCATTTAAACCGCCTTGCCTCATGTATAACCCGTCTATCCTACAAAAAAGATGTACAACAAATGCGTGCGCGCGCCAAAAGCTCGGTAAACGGCACGAACGGGGGCGAGTTTGGCGCTATAAAGCGACACCCTCCTCGAGCTAAGAGAAAGGGGCTCTTTGGGCCCCTTTCAAAAGATGTGATTTGTGGTGCGCCCGCCGATTACAAAACGAGCATCAGCACGGTGACAAACGAAACGGTAATCACGGTAAGCAGGACCATGTATTTGGCGGCCGTCTTGATGTAGGTCGCGTAGCTTACCTGGGCAAGCTCGAGGCCAGCCATGATGGACCCGCATGTGGGAGTGATCATCGCTACAACGCCGTGTGTGGCGAGGTAGATTGCGACCATGGCTTCGGGGGCAAAGCCTAAGGATGCCGCCAACGGTCCCATGATAGGCATCGAGACGGTTGCCATGCCCGTACTCGAGGGGATGAGGAAAGACAGGGCAAAGTAGAGCGCATAGGAGAGCGGGGCAAAGACTGTGGCGGATACGCCGGCGAGCGCGTTGGCGGCGTTGGTGAGGATCCACACATCGAGTCCGGTGATGGACATGAGCACGGAGACGCCGCGGGCGACGGCGACGACGAGCGCGACAGAAACAAGGTCGGCGCAGCCGTGCAGGATGGTGTCGACGAGTTCTTTCTCCTGCATACCGGCAACCTTGCCGATAATAATTGTCATGGTGAAGAACCAGATGCCGCATTCGGTAAAGTACCACTGACCAAGTGGCAGGCCAGTCAAAAGTGCGCTCCATGCGGTGCTGAGGTCATCGCCCTTGGCACCGATATCAAATAGGCCAACTCCGAATGTCTGCCACGGAATAAAGCCGATGATCATGACGACAAACGTGAGGGCGAAGAGAACAAGGACGCGCTTTTGAATTTTGGAAAGCTCGACGTGCGCGTCCTCGGCGGAATCGCCGTCCTTGTCGCCGTAGAGACGCTCGGCGGTCTCCCATTCCTCGGGGGTGAGCGATGAGGCGGCGCGGTCGGTGCGGACGCACTTGGCATACCGCATGACAAAAATGATGCCCGAAATCTCGGCGATGGCGAACATAACCAGACCGATGCCGATCATGAGTCCCTGGTCATAGGGGATGCCGGCTGCCTTGAGAGCATCAAGCGCGAGTCCGGTCGAAAACGGGTTGACCGTCGATCCCAAAACGCCAAGGCCGCAGCCCATGAGAACTACCATGCATCCAACGAGCGGATCCCAACCCATGGCAAACGTGACCGATGCCAGGAGCAGGTAGAAGGGGACGGATTCCTCGAGCATGCCGTACGTGGATCCGCAGATGCCAAAGGCGAGCATGAGAACAGGAACGAGCAATAGATCATTACCGCCTAGTTTACGGACGAGCACGGCGATGCCGGTGTCGAGCGCGCCCGTTTTTTGGACTACGCCCAGGAAACCGCCAAGCACAAGAATGAACACGCAGACCTGCATGGCGCTCTCAAAGCCCAAGAAGGGAGAAGCCATAAAGTTGCCAAGCGTTGCGGCCTGCACGTCAGGGCTAAATGACGAGACGACCCACGAGGCGATGGCCACGAGCAACAGGCAGCCAAAGAGAATGGTAAAAGATGAGGGCATCTGGCGTGGCTTACGTTCTTTGCCAGATGCGGCAGCCTTATCCGACATACAAAGCTCCTTCACGGAAAGCCCTGCCTCCGCCATGGGAGACGGGGCTCTCGTTAATCAATAAGGTCTTGACTCTGTTGTCGACTTGAAAGCTGCACCCTTCAAGACGGGGAAGTAATGCGTTTAATAAAGCGTGCATCACATATCAATAATACCATCCGGTGAGTATGTGAGGACATCTATGGTGGCATGTATTCCGCAAACGAGCCGACCTATCGGTAAACGTACAATGTGATATACGTTGTCGCATATAGATGCGGGTATTTTTAAGGACTGGTCCCTAGTGATCCCTTTTCTGTTGGTCTGGTGGCCCCTGCTGTTTTGGTTCGCGGCGACTGCACGTCGCTTAGACGATAGGGGGAGCAATAAAACGGGATGAAGAATAGGCCTTCATCCCGTTGAGCCACGTGTTCTGGAAGCAGTTTAAGCTCCTACAACACGTTTACGACAGGAACGTCGTTAACCAACTTGAAGAGCTGGTCCTTTTCGCCCTTGAGGAAGTGTCCGATGTTGTTGCACGGGAAGATCATGAGGTCGCGTAGCGACGAAGACGAATAGAACGCAGAGTGCGGCGTGATAATCACGTTGTCGCGGCCAACGAGCGGGTGGTTTGCCAGGTCGGGCGTCTCGTCATACAGAACATCGGCGCCAAACGCGCGAATCTGGCCAGAATCGAGAGCTTCGATAAGAGCGGGTTCGTCCATGCAGAGGCCACGGCCCAGGTTAATGACGATGGGCTTTTTCTTCATCTTGGCGAACTTCTCGGCGTCAAAGTAATGATAGTTCGTCTCGTTAAGATTCATATGATTGATAATGATGTCGGCCTCGGCCAAAACCTCGTCGATCTCGGCCTGCTCGACACCGTTTTGCCCAAAAAGGTTCTGGTCGATAAAGGGGTCGTTGGAGATGATGCGCTTGACAAGGCCCTTGGCTTTACGGGCGGTGCACTTGCCGATTTTGCCAAAACCAAAGATGCCGAGGGTCTGGTCTTCAAGACGAGGCACCTCGGGAGCCGCGGCGTAATCCCAACGGTGCTCCTGCTCAATCTGACCGATGTAGAACTTGAAGTTCTTGTTGAGCGCGTACATATAGGCGATGGCGCTTTCGGAGACATCCCAGGTGCAGTATTCGCCGACGGGGCAGACGCCCACGCCGCGCGCAGTTGCCTCGTCCATGTCTACGTTGTCATAGCCGGTGGCGTTGATGGCGATGACCTTGAGGTTGGGAGCGTGCTCGAACGCTTCCTTGTCCACCTTGATGAAGGCAGTGAGCAGAGCATCGGCATCGGCAAGATGCTCGTAGAACTCCTCGCGTGCCTCATCGGTATACGCGTAAACCTCAACATCGATATCCTCACCCAGATGAGATTTGAGGGTCTCGGTTTCGAGGTCGTGCTGGGGCATCATGCTCTCGGCATAATCGCTGATCAAGATCTTCATGGGTGCTTCCTTTCCCCTTTGAGGGGCTTGTGGGTAAAAAGGGGCGCCGCAGCGCCGGAATCCAGCGGAGCGGCGCCCCATGAGAGGCTCGGACAAATACTGTCCAGGCGAAACGTTCGGACTACGGACGCTCAATCGGCTGGGTCAGGCAGTGCGGGCCGCCGCCGGCGTGCAGGATCTGGTCGAGCGGCACGTCGATGACCTCGATGCCCAGAGCGCGCATCTTGTCGTTGATGTGCTTGTTCTTCTCGATGGCAACGACCTTGTTGTTGCCGATGCACTGGACGTTGCAGCCGTGCTTGTACATATCCTCACTGGCGACGGGGATGAGCTCGAAGCCGCGGCGCTTGAGCATCTGCAGGAAGTTATAGGGCAGCTGGTCAATGCAAGCGAGCGCAACTTGGGGAGCGACGATGTTAAAGATCATGTCAAGGTGCAGGTTGTCGGGCGGGCAGGGAACGCCGACGACGGTATAGCCAAACTTCTCGAGCTGATGGCGGAGGCTGGCGACTCCCTGTTCATCGGTACGATCGACCATGCCCCAGGCGAGCGTATGCTCATCGATCATCCAGAAGTCGCCGCCCTCCATGCAACCTGCGTTAACGCGGGCGACGATGGGGACACCCATCTCCTTAAGCTTTGCCTCATAGGACTGGGCCTCGATCTGGCGGACCGGATGACGGAAGTGGCCCATGACGGCGCCTTCCTTGATCATGCAACCATAGTCGCGGGCAAAGGTCATGACCTCGTACTTGGGGTTGGCCTCGACCTCGACGACCTCGATGCCGTTATCCTTGTAGGCGTCAACGAGCATCTGCCATTCCTTGACCATGATGTCGTTCTGTTCGGTATCGCCCTTCTTCATCCATTCGGAGGTGATGACGTTGATGCCGTTGAAGGTGTAGTACTTCGGCGAGCACATCATGACCTTTTTGAGCGGATTGGTGGCGTTGGAGACGTAGATTTTCTCTTCAGACATGGCAGGTTCCTTTCTTTAAGACCTACATACCTTAGATGGAATGCGCGCGGCGGGAAAAACGGAGGGGCTTGCCCGCCGCGCGAGGATTCCCGCGGGGGAGTAGCGCCTAGACCTAGAGCATCACGAGGACGCAGAGGAAGGCGCAGCAGGCGGCGAACAGGACGGCGACGATGGGGGCGATCTTCTTGACCCAGTCGCCGTAGCTCATGTGCGCCGCGGCCGTGCACGTCATGACGACGATGGAGCACGGGGTGATCATCTTGGCCAGGCCGAGCGCCATGAGGTAGATGATGACCATGATGTAGACGTCGACGCCGGCGAAGGTGGACAGCGTGCCCATGATGCCCATGGTGGCGGCGGCGAGGCCGGTGGAGCTGGGGATCAGGCAGGCGATGAGGAAGTAGCAGACCAGGGCGACGACGACGAAGGCGAAGGGCGGCAGGGAGGCCAGCGCGTTCTCGCACATGTTGAGGATGGACGGGGTGATCTGGCCGTTGTCCATGACGACCTGGATGCCGCGTGCCAGCGGCACGACGAAGGCGGTGGAGACCAGGCCGGAGGCGCCCTTGAGAATCGTATCGATGATAGTGTCGGCATCATAGTGCATGACTACGCCGATGAGGATGACCATGATCAGGGTGATCATCGAGAGCTCGGGGAAATACCAGTTTCCGAAGGCGGTGATGTCGGTGCCCAGGACGTTGCGCAGGCCCGGGGTTGCGGCGACCCATGCGACGAAGTCCTCGAAGAACGTCCACTCGGGGTTGAGGGAGGTCCAGGGGGTCAGACCGACGATCATAAAGACGAAGGTAAGTACGAACAGTGCGAGCGCGCCCTTCTGGCGACCGGTGAGGGTGAGGTCCTCGTCGTCGGCGGCGGGGAACTCCTTGAGGTCCTGCTCGCGCCGGAAGAACTGGACGGACTTCTCGGGATGCGCCTTGATCTTGTCGGCGTAGCGGCAGATCAGGAGGATGACGAGGCCGGTGAAGATGACGAACATCGCGATGCGGGGAATCATGCCCTCGCCAGGGGAGATGCCGGCGATACCCGATGCGATGCCCGTGGAGAACGGGTTAATGATCGACGAGAGGCAGCCGATCTGGGTGCCGAGGACGACGATCATGATCGCGGTGACCGTATCGAGGCCGAGGGCCAGGATGACGGGCACGAACATCAGGAAGTAGACGATGCCTTCCTCATAGGCGCCTTCGAGCGTACCGAAGAACGCCATCAGGATAACGAGGATGGCGATCAGCGCATGCATGTTGTTCTGATTGGCGATAGTGATGCGCTTGATGGCCGTCTTGAGCGCGCAGGTGCGATCCATCATCTCGAGTAAGCTGCCGAACAGCATGATGGTGAGGGAGATCGAAATGGCGCCGGAGACCGTGCCACCGCCGAGCATGCCGGTGATGGGGGCCATGAAGATGTCCCAGAGGCCCTGGGGGTTGCTCTCGACCACGTGGTAGGTGCCGGCGATGGCGTCGCCGCCCTCGGAGAGCTCGTAGGCTCCGCCGGGGACGAACCAGGTCAGGAGGGCGATGAAGGCGATGACGGCGAACAGGATCACATAGGTGTTCGGCATCTGGAATTTCTTCCTCGCCGGCTTTTCCTTGATTTCTTCAGCCATGGTGTATTTCCTTACGTGAGGCGCCGCGGCCCGGAGGGGCGGGCCGCGGCGTGCGGTCGGTCCGTGGCGCGGTTAGACGCGCGGGATGTAGAGGTTGCCGAGGGTCGCGGCCATGATGGCCTTGATGGTGTGCATGCGGTTCTCGGCCTCCTCGAAGCAGCGGGAGTGCTCGCTGTAGATCACGTCGTCGGTGCACTCCATGGCCTCGATGCCGTGCTCCTCCTTGATCTTGGCGGCGTACTCGGTCTCGGCGTTGTGGAAGGCAGGGAGGCAGTGCAGGAAGATCCAGTCGGGGTTCTCGATGTGGGAGACGAGCTCGGCGTTGACCTGGAACGGGGACATCAGGCGGACGCGCTCGGCGAACTGGGACTCCTCGCCCATGGCCGCCCAGACGTTGGTGTAGACGGCGTCGGCGCCGCGGACGGCGTCCACGGGGTCGTTGGTGACGCGGATGGTCGCGCCGGACTCGGCGGCGAACTTCTGCGCGAGGGCGACGATCTCGGGGTCGGGCTCGAGCTCCTTGGGGGTGGCGTTGACGTAGTTCACACCGAGGATGGCGGAGGTGATCATCAGGGAGTTCTGGACGTTGTTGCGACCCTGGCCGCAGTAGGCGAGCGTGAGGCCCTCGAGCCTGCCGAAGTGCTCCTTGATGGTCATGAAGTCGGCGAGCATCTGCGTGGGGTGCTCGCGGTCAGTGAGGCCGTTCCAGACGGGCACGCCGGAGTGCTCGGCGAGCTGCTCGACGTGCTCCTGCTTGAAGCCGCGGAACTCGATGGCGTCGAACATGGAGCCGAGCACCTTGGCGGTGTCGAGGACCGTCTCCTTCTTGCCCAGCTGGATGTCGCCCTTGCCCAGGTACTCGGGGTGGGCGCCCAGGTCGATGCAGGCGGTGGTGAAGGCTGCGCGGGTGCGGGTGGAGGTCTTCTCGAAGAGCAGCGCGACGTTCTTGCCCTCGAGGTAGCGGTGCGGGACGTTCTGCTTCTTGAGGTCCTTGAGGTGCTCGGCGAAGCCGATGAGCCACATGAGCTCGTCCCTGGTGTAGTCCCTCGTGGAGAGCAGGTGGCGACCCTGGAAAACCGAATCAGTCATAGTCATGTTTCCTTTCGTCGGTTCTTGCCTACCCCCGACGGACGCCCCGCACGTGGGCCCCTCCAGACAGGTCAGGCGTTTCGTTCGCCCCGGATGGGGCATCGATACCTGTAGTCGGGCGCCGGTGCAGCGGCACGCCGAAACCATGACTCAAAGTCTAGGAGCACCCAGATGCCGTGTGTTTGGTACCAACTCAAAGCCTTCCGGGGGTCTATTTGTTATTTTTTACAAATGAATTGTTATTCGTGAGCAATTGGCGGCTTGCAAGGCCAATTGTCCGAGCGTATTCGGAGTTGTTTTGTGAAAAATGACGATTCGAGTTAACTCGCACTATCTGCTGAGGAAAGTGAGGGAAAGGAATACGAGCAGCTCGCGGTCGTGTGAATCGCCCATGTCGAGGAGTGCTCGAATACGCCGCAACCGATATCGGACGGTGTTGGGGTGTTGGTGTAGGCGATCGGCGGTGTCGATGATGTCGCCGCTGCAGTGCACAAAGGCACGTGCCGTTTGGACCAGTTCGGTAGAGTTTTGTGTGTCGTAGCTTTCGATGCGGTGGCGAAAACCTTGCGCGGTGCGCTCGAACATGGGGTTGGTCTGCGCTGCATACGAGAAGGCGCCCATGGACAGATCCGACCACTCAAGTCTGCGCGTTCCGCTCAGATGGGCTTCATTGAGAAGGATTGTTGCCTGACGAATGGAGATATCTGCCTCGCCGAGGGGCACCAGGTCGCCTATGCCGCAGTAGTTGACGCCAACTCCTCGAATGGCATTTTCTAGGTCACAGAAGACGCCCTCGTGCTGTTTATCGGTGGCATACGAGACGAAAACGAGCAGCGCATCGTGGTAGCGAAACGCGCATGCGTTTTGGACATCCTCGTGTCGCTGTCGAAACGAGTCCAGAAAATCGTTGAGGGTGTCTTGAATTGCGTACAGTGAGCAGCGATCATCTTTTTCGGCAGAGATGGCAATGCAGCGCATCGTCGATCCGGTAAGGCCCGCCAACTTGTTGATCTCTTGTCTTACTTGGGCTTTTGGCTTTCCCGATAGGAGCGTGTCGACTGCGTCGCTTTTGTCGGATGCGTCGAGATCGCGCTGCAAGAGGTTGAGCGACTCGAATGCGACGCGCTCATGGTAAGCGCCGGAATAGAGATATACCGGGACGCCCATGCGTACACTTGCTTGGGCGACTGCATCGGTAAAACATGGCGAGTACACACGTTTAACGGCAATGGCTGCGACACGCCTTTCAATCATGGCAATGAGCGACGCGTCGGATAGGTCGGGGTCTTCATAGCAAAAACCAAGATTGGTGAGAATGAACTCGCCGGGCATGTATGCGCTGTAGTCGTTGATTGAAGGAGGGCAGTCTAAGATACCAACGTTGTAGACGCGGTGCTCCCCGGCATCTTCGATGGGTGCGACTAAATCAATCCGCTCGAATGCCGGTAAGGCCAAAATGTCGGCAACGGTAATCATGGATGCCTCCGAACGACGCCGGGTTGCTTGAACTGCTTTGCGATATACGTGATCTTCTCATTGATACAGCATGAAGACGCGTGTATTGAAATAGTAGACCATTAATGCCTTACCGCATCGACGGGCAAACAGTTGCTTCGGCGCACGAGCGGGATGATATTAAGCTTTCATTCTGTTTTTGCGGCGAAGGGGAATGGTCGTCGCATACAGCATGCGATGCGCCGTTTACCACCGCGGGTTTGGCATGGGCGCGCGGTGGGCATAATGGGTGGCATCGAATGAAATCGAAAGGATCATTATGCCCGCGCTTATCACCCATCATCTGTTTGGCGAGGAAAGCATCGACCGTCTTCCGCAGGGCGTCATCACGTCCGATGAAGAGCGCATTGCCTTTATCTTGGGCAACCAAGGCCCCGACCCGTTTTTCTTTCACATTCTGACACCGCGTGTTTCCGACTGCACGCTGCTGGCGCAGGTCATGCATCGCTCGCGCATGTCTCGCCAGTTCGCGTGCCTGCGCGACGGCGTGTCGCATCTGCTGCCGCGCGACGCCAACTTGGGCCGTGCCTTTGCGTTGGGCCTGCTGTCTCATTACGTGCTCGACCGCAACGCCCATCCCTTTGTCTATGAGCAGCAGTTTGGCATCGTGGAGTCCGATTCAGAGCTTGAGGATTCGAGCAGCCAGGTCCATGCTGTGATCGAGAGCGACCTGGATGTACTGATGCTGCAGCTTAAGCGCGATGGCGCTACGGTCGACGATTACCCGCCGGCGGGCGAGATCGTCACCACCGATCGCATCAGTCGCGTGGCCGGCGTGCTGATGAGCTATGTTGCCGGACGCGTGTACGGCATTGACATTCCGGCGGGGGAGTACGGTGCTGCCGTTGCCAATATGCAGCGACTTTACCGTGCGATTGAGCCGGCCGGCTCCGTAAAGACGCGCGCGATCTCGCTGGTTGAGGGGTTGGTGCATGACTACTCGCTGCTCGACGGCCTTGCCCATCGCGTGACGACGGAGCTGCCCGAGCGCACTGGCAATCTGGGTCATCTGGCGTGGAAGAATCCCTTTACCGATGAGGTCTCGAATGAGAGTTTCCCCGAGGTCTTTGACCGCGCGCTGCTCGATTACGAGTGCACGGTCGCACGTTTTATCGAGACCGGTGACATGGATGCCGTGACCAGTCACGTCAACTACAGCGGTCGCGTGCTCAATGCCGATGAGGAGTTCGACCGCGAGGAATAGGGCCCGTGCGTGCCCCTTTGCCGAATCCTTACCGGCGGTTCTGGACAATTGGGGTACGATGAGCTAACTGCATATCGGGCGAATACGAAGGGTCTCTGTCCATGAAATACACCAAGCTCGAGCGTAACTGGGTTATGTATGATGTGGGCAATTCGGCCCTCGTGCTGCTCAATACCTCGGTGGTGCCCATTTACTTTAACGCCATCAATACCGGCGCTTCCTCGGCCGACCTGGTGGTCGCCTGGGGCAATGCACAGACGATCGCCTCGCTGGTCATCGCCATGCTCATGCCCATTCTGGGCGCACTTGCCGACTACGCTGGCAACAAAATCAAGTTCTTCTTGGGCTTTTTCCTCACGGGCCTGGTTCTTTGCCTGGCGCAGGCTATCCCAATGTCCGCCATGGCATTTTTGACCGTGTACGTGCTGTGCACCATCGGCCTTAACTCTTCTATGACGTTCTACGACGCCATGCTGCCCGACGTTACCACCGACGAGCGCATGGACGCCGTGTCCAGCTCGGGTTATGCCTGGGGCTACATCGGTTCCACCGTGCCGTTCGTCATCTGCCTGGCGCTCATCATGGGTGGCCCCGCTCTTGGCGTCCCCACCATGCTGGCAACGCGTCTGTCTTTTATCATCACTGGTGCCTGGTGGCTCATCTTTACCCTGCCGCTCATTCACACCTATAAGCAAAAGTATGGTCGCGAGCGCGGTCCCGAGGACACCATCGGCCACATCGTTGGCGGTGTGTTCTCCGAGGTCGGACACACCATGCGCGAGATCGCCCACAACAAGACCGTGCTGGTCTACATGATTGCGTTCTTCTTCTATATCGATGGCGTCCACACGGTCATTTCCATGGCTACCAGCTACGGCTCGGCTTTGGGCATCGATTCGACCCAGCTGGTACTGGCGCTGCTCGTTACGCAGTTCGTGGCCTTTCCGTCCGCCATCATCTACGGCAAGCTCGCCGGACGCGTGGGCACGCTCAACATGATCCTGGTGGCGGTCGCCGCCTACATGGGCATTGTGCTGTTCGCCGCGTTCTTCCTAAAGACCGCCTTTGAGTTCTGGGTGCTTGCCATTATGGTCGGCCTGTTCCAGGGCGGCGTGCAGGCGCTCAGCCGTAGCTACTTTGGTCGCATTATCCCCAAGGAAAAGTCCAACGAGTACTACGGCTTCTTTGACATCTTTGGTCGTTATGCAAGCGTCATGGGTACCTTCCTAGTGTCGGTCGTTACCTCGCTGACCGGCAACCCGTCGCTGGGCGTCCTTTCTATTGGCGTGCTGCTGATCGTTGGCTTTATGCTGCTGGTTCGCCTGTCCCGCATGACTCGGGCAGCAGAGCATGCCGCATAGGAGCGAGCGGCTATTGTGCCTGTCCACGGTACTCTTTTGGGGTTATCCGCAATAAACATTGCGACTTGCGAGCAATGATTTGCCCAAGTGGGTATGATGGAATCAGCTAGGTCGCGGGGCGTCGCCTGTGTTTGGCGGCGTCCCGTTTTTGTGTTGCAGGGAGGGTAAGGCATGAACGCCACAGTCGTGATTCCAACGTATTGGGCGGGCGATGACGCTTGCGCAAACGCCCCTGGCACCTATGACCATTCGACGCGACTCAACGCCGACAATCCCGAACTCGACCGCTGCCTGGCCTCGCTTGAGCAGGTACGTGACATCCCGCGCATCATCCTTTTGGTGGTCTGTCCCGTTTCTGCCACAGCCGATGTGTCGCTGCGCGTGCACGAGATTGTCGACGCGCATCCCACGCTCAAGGTCACCGTTGTCACCAACACCCAGGCCTCGCGCATCGCAGACCGGGTTGCTCAGATCGCGCCCAAGGGTTCGGGCGAGTGCGTGAGCCTGCGAGGCTACGGTGCCATCCGCAATATGGGGCTAGCCTGCGCCGCTGTGCTGGGGCATGACGCGGTTATCTTCTTGGATGACGATGAGACTGTCATCGACGCCGACTTTATGAAGCGCGCGACCTATGCGTTGGGGCAGCAGACGCGTCAGGGCTTGCCGATCTTGGTCAAGAGCGGCTATTTCTACGATCGCGACGGCTCGCCGCTGGCTCCCACGGACAAGGCGGGCATCTGCCATCGTTGGTGGACCAAGCGCATCGAGTTCAACCGTTGGATGAAAAAGGCGCTTTCGGGCACCCGCATCTCGCGCTCCAACTACGTGTGCGGCGGCCTGATGGCCCTGCACGCCCGCGCCTTTACGCGTGTGGCCTTTGACCCGTTTATCACCCGCGGCGAGGACTTGGATTACCTCTTTAACATGCGCATGTTTGGCTACGACGTGTGGTTCGATAACGAGTGGACCGTGCGCCATCTGCCTCCGGAGTCCGAAAAGCGCTCACCGCGCTTTATGCAGGATGTATACCGTTGGTACTACGAACGGGCCAAGTTGACATTCGCCGCGCATCAAAAGGAGCTCATTCCCGTTACGGCGGCATCGCTCATGCCCTACCCGGGCCCGTGGATTTCGCGCGAGCTCGACGACCGCGTGCGCAAGACCGCTATGGTCCGCAGCGTGTTTACCCGCGAGCATGAGGGCTACCTGCGCATCTGGCGCCATGGTATCGACGAGGCAAAGGCCTATGCGCGCCAAAACGCTGCAAGCTACCTGCGTTTCCAGAGCTTTTGGCCCAAGATCATGGACGGGCTTTGGCGTGACGCACAACTGATCAGTATCCTGGAGGGGGCCGAATGATCGACCGCCGCGCCCAGCGCGATAGTTCAATATCAATCTTTCGCATCATTGCCGTTGCCTGCGCCATTTGTGTGCTGGTGTACTTTTTTTTTGCCTTGGTGACCGGTATCGAGCCGATCGCCACGGTGATTGCCTGCGCGCTGCTGTGCATCTTTCTGTGCATCTTTATCTTTTTGACGCTCAATCCCGATTCGGTGCGCTCCCAGTACACCGAGGAGACGCTCTCGGTGGCCTCGGCCATGCTCGAGGACATTAAGGGCGGTCTGACGCAGGAGTCGGCGCGTTTGGTGTGCCGGCGCATTTTGCCCGAGACGCGCGCCATGACGGTGGCCATCACCGACGAGGACAACGTGCTTGCCTGCGCGGGCGAGTTTGAGGAAAAACTGCTGCCCGATACTCCCATCCACACGCTTGCCACACGCTACGTTATCGAACATGGCATCGTGCAGTCGTTCAACCGTATGGTGGATGTCGTGGGCTCGGACGGCTCGCACAACCAAGTCCCCGCCGGCATTATCGCCCCCATCAAGGTGGGCGATCGTACCGTCGGCACGCTCAAGTTCTACTACAAGACCCCGCGCGCCGTCGACCGTACCCAGTATGCGCTTGCCTCGGGCTTTGCCGAGATCTTGTCCACGCAGCTCGCCATCCACGAGCTCGAGGTGCAAAAGGAACTCACGGCGCGCGCCGAGGTGCGTGCGCTGCAGGCGCAGATTAACCCGCACTTCCTGTTCAACACGCTGAACACCATTGCATCGTTTACGCGCACCGACCCGCTGCGGGCCCGCGAACTGCTTCGTGAGTTCTCATCGTTCTATCGTGCCACGCTCGACAACTCGGGATCGCTTATTCCGGTCTCGCGCGAGGTCGCACAGACCAAGCGCTACCTTACCTTTGAGAAGGCCCGCTTTGGCGAGGATCGCGTGCTTGCGACGTTCGATGTGTCCGAGGACGTGGAAGATACGCTGGTGCCGGCGTTCGTGATCCAGCCGATTGTCGAGAACGCCGTGCGTCATGGTATGGGCGATGACGACGCCCTGAGGATCGACGTGACCGTTCACCAAGACGGCGAGGATGCAATCTTGATTGCCGTGGCCGATAATGGCGTGG
Source organism: uncultured Collinsella sp. (assembly GCA_900554325.1). GTDB lineage: Bacteria > Actinomycetota > Coriobacteriia > Coriobacteriales > Coriobacteriaceae > Collinsella. The sequence continues at coordinate 1,825 of USHA01000028.1, read as the reverse complement.
GCATGGATGAGGGTACCGCCGCCAGACTGTTTGACGAGCGTTCTGCCCGTCCCGACGCCAGCTCTCCCCAGGGTGGCGGCGCCGGTGTGGCCATGCACAATATTTCGGAGCGCATCCATCGCTTTTATGGGCCGCACTCCTATACGCGTGTCGAATCGGCGCCGGGCAAGGGCACCAAAGTGCTCCTTCATCTTGATTTGTCAGAGAGCATCTTTGACATTCAAGAGTAAAATAAAAGGCTACGGGCTCAACGTCATGCGACGGATGCCCGGCGTAGTTAGTTGACGAAAGGTTTTATCCCTATGCTGCGTGCGATGATTGTGGATGATGAGGCGCCGGCTCGCTCGGAGCTTCGCTTCCTGCTCGAGCAAACGGGCAAGATCGGCACGATCACTGAGGCGTCGAGCGTCCGCTCCGCCATCGAGATGCTTATGGAAAGTCGCGTAGATGTCGTGTTTCTCGATATCTCGATGCCCGGTGCCTCGGGCCTGCAACTTGCCGAGGCGCTGCATAAGCTCAAAAATCCGCCGGCGATCGTGTTTGTGACTGCGTATAGTGACCATGCGGTCGAGGCATTCGACGTGGATGCCGTCGATTATCTGATGAAGCCGGTCGAGGAAGCTCGCTTGGATCGCGCGATCGAGAAGGTCATGCAACGCGCCAAGCCGGTTACGGACAGCAAGGTGACCATCGAGCGTATCCCGGTGGAAAAGGGCGGCCGCAAGGTGCTCATTCCCGTGGACGACATTCGCTTTATCATGGCCAAGGACGATTACTCCTGCATCTATACCGTCGATGATCGCTTTTTGTCGACGACCTCGCTGGCGCAGTTTGAGGCCAAGCTCTGCGACTTTGGCTTCTTCCGTGTTCACCGCCGCTATATCGTCAACTTGGCGTGCGTCACGGATGTGGAGACGGTGCCCTCGGGCGCCATCCAGCTGGGCATTACGGGCGTCGACGAACGCGTGCCGGTTTCGCGCCGCCGCGTCGTGCCGCTCAAGAAGGCCCTGAGTCTCTAGCACACTGGCCCCGCAGCCCTGTAGACCCATCGTCTGCGGAGCCGTGGGGCTTTTTTGTATGTATCTGCCGAATCGTTTTTTTGCGGAAGGGATCCCATGAACAGCGCAAGCGCCAAGCGCATCGACATCATCTCGGACACCCACGGCTATTTATCGCCTGCGCTCTTGGATGAGCTTGAGGGCGCAGACCTGATCATCCACGCCGGCGATCTCACGTCAGAGATGGACTACGAGCACCTATGCACCATCGCCCCCGTGCGGGCCGTACTGGGCAACAACGATTACTACCGCGACTACGGTCCCGATGTAGACCGTCTTGCGCTCTTTACCTACGAAGGCCTCAAATTCGCCGTAGCCCACTACCGCGAAGACCTTCCGGTGGGATCCGTAGACGTAGCCATCAATGGTCACACCCACGTAACCAAAGAAGCCCAAGTGGGCCGTTGTTTAGTCCTCAACCCGGGCAGCGCCAGCTACCCCAGAGGCACCCGAGGCCCCACCATGGCCAGAATGCTAGTAAAAGACGGCAAGATCCTAAGCACTAAGTTTATTGACCTAGAGTAATCACAACAAAAACGGGGGATGCAGATGCGTCCCCCCGTTTCCATTTGAGCCAAAGGCGGAAGTTCAACAAGATCCATCAGACCAACCCCGCCGAGGAGCATGCGGGCTAGCCGCGCAGCGGCGCACGCCCGCAAAACTGATTGAACAATGTGACGGCAGGGAGGGTCTCCGGGGCTGAGGGCGGGGGTTAAGTTTGTCGCGAGTTCCGCACGCAAAGGAAAGCACTTAATGTGCTTTCCGTC
>USHA01000027.1 GCA_900554325.1 uncultured Collinsella sp. | reverse complement strand
CGACACGGTCGCCGGCGCCTATGCGCCCGCCGATGCCGAGCTCATGATCGAGGGCTTCGGCGCCGCGGTCACACGCCCGGTCACACTGCGCGCCAACACGCTCAAGGCAACCGCCGAGGACATCGCTGCGGCGCTCGATGCCGCTGGCATCGCCCACAACCCCGTCGCCTGGTACCCGGACGCCTTTATCCTGCCCGAGGCCCAGGTTTCCGATCTGTGGGATCTCGACATCTACCGCGACGGCAAGATCTATCTGCAGAGCCTGTCGTCCATGATGCCGCCGTTGGTCCTGGGCGCCCAGGCAGGCGAGGACATCCTGGACATGTGCGCAGCCCCTGGCGGCAAGACGACGCAGATCGCCGCCCTCACCCAGGGCCAGGCACACCTCACCGCCTGTGAGATGAGCATTCCCCGCGCCGAAAAGCTCGAGTCGAACCTCCATCGCCAGGGTGCCAAAAACGTGCCCGTCATGCGCATCGACGCACGCGAGCTCGACGAGTTCTTCCGCTTTGACCGCATCCTGCTCGACGCTCCCTGCACCGGCACGGGCACCGTCATCAGTGGCAACGAGAAAAGCCTGCGCGGCCTCACCGAGCAGTTGCTGAGCAAGTGCGCCCGCTCGCAGCGAGCACTTCTGGACCGCGCCATGGGGGCCCTCAAACCGGGCGGCACGCTCGTCTATTCGACTTGTTCGATCTTGCCGCAGGAAAACGAGGACGCCCTGCAAGAGGCCCTCGACAAGCATATGGACTGCGAGCTCATCCCCCTCGACGGCACGCCAAGCGAAAGTGAAGCACGACGCACCCAGGAAGCTGGTGAGGAGCCGCGCATCGAGTCCAACGCTCTGACCGAAGCCATTGCCGCGGGTCAGGTATCGGCCATCGTCAACGGCCTGCCCGGCACGCTCACCATTCCGCCTAGCCGCGACTTTGAGGGCTTCTACATTGCCCTGATCCGAAAACGCAGCTAGCGCACGGATCCAAAACTCAACAAGCTATCTCTGTGCGCGTTTGCCCTGCTGGTCGCGATGCTGTTTAAGCATCGCGCGCTCCTTGCGTTCGGCCCTTTTGCCCTTAATGGCCGTGACCACAAAGTAGATGACCGCGGCGGCAACGATTGCGGCCACACACAGGCCGATCGAGCCAAACATTGCTGTCAATTCCATACCGCGTCACCTCTCTTTTAAACGGGGCTTTCAAGATAGCACCTCGATACCCGCCACCACAGCTCCTTCACGTTCGCCGGCCCTTCGGTCTAACGGATGGCGCGGCGGGGAAAAATCAACTCGTCAAACGATTTAGCATTCGCAATTCCGGCTGCATCGCGCCGGCCATCATCACATAGAATCGAGCCTCCATGGATACCCTCAACGATCTAAATGAGCGCGTCGACGCCTTCGTCGGCACCAGCTCCTTCGACACGCCTGCGGCGGCAAACGACCAAGCTCCCATCGATGTGCCCGCCGAGGTGCACGAGGACATCGTCGCCTCGGTCGATTTTTCCGAGGTCGAGCTTGCAGACGAGTTCACCGAGCCCCGAATAGCCGTCACGCCCAACGGCCTGCTCCCTATGGAGCCCCTGCCCATCGACGGACGCCTACGCAAGGCTGCCCTTCGCATGCCCGACGAGATCGAGGAGGCCAGCGGCTTCACGCTCTTTGGCCGACGCATCAAGTCGCTCATTTACACCACCGATGTCGCGGTTATCCGCAACTCCAACGCCGACGCCGTCTTTGCGGTCTACCCTTTCACGCCGCAGCCCGCCATTACGCAAGCGCTGCTGACCGTCGCCGAGTGCCCGGTCTTTGTAGGCGTGGGTGGCGGAACTACGACCGGTAAGCGCTCCGTGCAGATGGCAGCCGTCTCCGAGATGCAGGGCGCGGCGGGCTGCGTGGTCAACTCCCCCGCTACTGCCGAGATGGTCGAGCACATCACCAACATCGCCGACATCCCCGTCATCGCCACGGTCGTTCGCTGCGACGACGATGCCCACGCCAAGGTGCGCGCTGGAGCCAAGATTCTCAACATCGCCGCCGGCAAAAACACACCCCAGGTCCTGCGTGAACTGCGCGAGCACTATCCCAACCTGCCGCTCATCGCACCGGGCGGCAAGACGCCCGAGAGCATTCGCGAGACCATCGCCGCCGGCGCCAACGCCATCATCTGGACGCCGCCTTCGGCCCAGCAGCTACAGGCCGACATGATGCAGCGTTATCGCAAGATGAAGGAAGACGCCACACCTGTCATCTCGCGCGACGATGTGCCCATTATCGACCAGGTCGCCGCCGCCGAAGTCAGCCAGGTCGAGAACATGAATCCCGACGTGCCGATTCCCGACGAAGTCATCGAGCGCGTCGCTTCGATCCACGAGCGCGTCGAGGAGCATCGCGCCAATCGCGGCCTCAAGCCGTCACTGCACGGCTTCTTCTTCCGCGGAAAGAAACGCTAGCCGCAACAGCAAGGCCCGCCCCACAAACGTGAGACGGGCCGTTTTCGTTTGAGCAATCATGCAGCAACGTGATGGGGCAAATTAATCCACGCGCTTGTCGCCCATAAAGAAGAGCGCCACCGTACCAGGTCCGGTATGCGAGCCAATCAGAGTACCGATGTCATTGATCTCAATCTTGCCTTTAAGCTGCGGAACCTGTTCCTCAATCAGCGCCGCAACTGCCTCGGCATCCTCGCGGCACGCCGAGTGCGACATGATGCACTTACCCGAATAATCCGTACCGCCCTGCACGTGTGCCATCATGGTCTTAGCCATCTCGGAAATCGCGCGCTTCTTAGTGCGAATTTTCTCACGTGGCGACAGCTTACCTTCGCAATCGACCGTCATAAGCGGGCAAATCTTAAGCGCCGTGCCAATGATCGCGCTCGCGGCCGAAATGCGACCGCCGCGCAGGTAGCTCGACAGATCGGTCGAGAAGAACCAGTGGTGCAGGTTGAGTTTATGCTCCTCAATCCAAGCGGCCGTCTCGTCGAGTGAAGCCCCGCTATCGCGCACGTCGGCGGCATATTCCAGCAACAGGCCAAAGCCCGAAGACGCCCCCAGCGAATCGATGACGCGCACCTTGCCGCCCTAGGGATAGCGATCCGCGAGCATCTGCGCCGCGACGCAGGCCGATCCATACGTGCCCGAAATACCCGACGACAACGTCAGGTGCAGCACGTCTTTACCCTCGGCAACAAACGGCTCCCAAAACTCCTCGTACTCACCCACGCTCACCTGAGACGTCTTGGGCATGGCGCCCGCGGCAATCTGGGCAAAAAACTTGTCCGGCGTAATCGACTGATACAGATCGTCCGTATAGACAACATCGTCGATCTCGTAATGAAAACACACGACAGGGATATTGCGCGCCGCAAAGAACTCACGGGTTCGGTCGGCGGCGGATTCACAGGTCAGGACAAAATCACTCATATGAGGCTCCTTACTCATTGCTGCGCAAATTATCGCACAGTGAGCCTACATGCGGTACATATGTCCACTATTTACCAAATCGAACCAAATATAGTGAACATCTTTACCACCATCGTCTCCACCGGCCCCATGCATAAATATCTGAGAAAACACCCTCTGTCGTCTCCACCAAACCGACACATCTACCTTCACTAAATCGATTTACCAAACCGTTCAGCCGACAATTCAGCCGCTGGCGCAAAATCGAAACAAAAGCGGCGCATACTGATAAACGTTTGATGCTGTTTATCAGTTTTACCAGCCCCATCGGAAGGTGTTTCATGGTCGCATTCGATCGCAACCCGCAAGACTTCAAGTATCTGCGCCTGCTGTCGAGACAGTTTCCCACCGAACAATCCGCATTTACCGAAATTATCAACCTCTCGGCCATCCTTAACCTACCCAAGGGCACCGAGCATTTTATGAGCGACGTGCATGGTGAGTACGAAGCCTTTATGCACATCCTCAACAACTGCTCGGGCGTCGTGCGCGAACATGTCGACGAGATCTTTGGCGACACGCTCTCCTTTGACGAAAAGGGCGAGCTGTGTACGCTCATCTACTACCCGCGCGAGAAGATCGACCTGGTCCGCAGTCAGCGCGAGGACTCGCCCACCTGGTACAAGACGATGCTTGACCAGCTCATCATGGTCGCTCGCTCGCTTTCAAGCCGCTACACGCGCTCCAAGGTGCGTAAGGCCATCCCGCGCGACTACGCCTATATCATCGACGAGTTGTTGCACACGCACCCGGACGAGAACAACTATCGCGTGCGCTATCACGAGCGCATCGTGGAGTCCATTCTGGAGACCGCCAGCGCCGACGACTTTATCGAGTCGCTCGCTTCGCTCATCAAGCGCCTGGCCGTCGACCACCTGCACCTGGTGGGCGATATCTTCGACCGAGGCGGCGGCGCGGCCAAGATTATGGACCGCCTGCTCACCTACCATTCGCTCGACATCCAGTGGGGCAACCACGACCTGCTGTGGATGGGCGCTGCGGCCGGTGAGCCCGCCTGCATCGCCACGGTATTGCGCAACAACTTACGCTACGACAACTACGAGATCCTCGAGAACGACTACGGCATCTCGCTGCGTGAGCTTGTTGCCTTTGCCGATGCCACCTACACCGCCGGTGAGTCCATCACCCCGCTGATCAAGGCCATCAACGTGCTGCTCTTTAAGCTCGAGGGCCAGATTATCCAGCGCCACCCCGAGTTCGACATGACCGACCGCCTGTTACTCGACAAGATCGAACACGACACCGGCACGGTCACGCTCGCCGACGGCAGCGTGTGGCCGCTCACGACCAACGACTTCCCCACCGTCGATCCGGCGGACCCCTATACGCTCACGCCCCAGGAGCAGCACATCATCGACAAGCTCGTGTCCGAGTTTGTCACCGCCGATCACCTGCATCGCCATATCGATTTCCTCTATTCCCACGGCTCGATGTACAAGGTCGCCAACGGCAACCTGCTCTTCCACGGCTGCGTTCCGCTCAACGAAGACGGCACCTTTAGCAGCATGAACTGTCTGGGCACCTGGCACGCCGGGCGCGATTATCTTGATTTTTGCGACCACATCGCCCGCCGCGCCTGGCGCGTGGGCGACCGCGACGCCCTCGACTGGATGTGGTACCTGTGGATTGGCTTTAACTCGCCCGCCAGCGGACGCCTGGTGCGTACCTTTGAGCGCGCCTATATCGCCGATAAGAGCACCTGGGTCGAGCCGATGGACCCGTACTTTACGCTTACCAAGTCGCCCTCGGTCTGCGATGACATCATGCGCGAGTTTGGCGTCGCGCCCATGGCATGCTCGCCGACCGGCCACATCATCAACGGCCACACGCCCGTTAAAACCACCAAGGGTGAGCAGCCCATCCGCGCCGAGGGCAAGCTGCTGGTCATCGATGGCGGCTTCTGCCGCGCTTACCATCCCAAGACGGGTATCGCCGGCTATACGCTCATCTCGAGCTCGCGCGGCTGCCGCCTCAAGTCGCACCGGGCCTTTACGACGGTTGCCGAGGCACTCACGCGCAACGTGGACATCGAAAGCGAGACCAACCGTTTTGACCAAGCAGACCGTCGCCGCATGGTGAGCGACACCGATACTGGCGCCAAGATCCGCAGCCAAATCCAGGACCTGCGTCAGCTGCTCGATGCATATAGAAACGGTGCTATCGAGGAGCGCGCCTAGCACCACCCGCGGGGATTGGCTAAACTTGCTAAGTTTGTCATCCCCGCGGCGCTTCGGCGCCAGCTTAAGGCAGGTACCATGCAAAAGCTCCTTGCGCAGATCATGAAATTTGGCGTCGTCGGTGTCATTGCCACGGTTATCGACTTTGGCATTATGAATCTGCTCCACTACGGTCTGGGCCTCAACATCCTTATCGCCAACACCAGCGGCTTTATCGTCTCGCTCATCTTTAATTACGTCGCCAGCATGAAGTACGTGTTTGCGCACAAGGAAGGCATGAGCCGCCGCCGCGAGTTCATCATCTTTGTCGTGCTGTCCGTGATCGGTTTGGTGCTCAACGACGGCATCGTGCTGGCGCTCAACGCCGGCCTGGGACTCGAGGCCAATATCGCCAAGATCTGCGCCACCGCGCTTGTCATGGTCTACAACTTTGTGACCCGAAAGATCTTCCTGGAGGGCGACGAGACAAAATAGCTCGAAACCCCTGCAGCATTACGGCGCCCACGGACGACGTGCACTCAGCGCAGTATCGTCCGTGGGTGCCGCTCGTTTACGGGCAAATTTTCAACGTTTGCGGATTAGCTCTTGAAAATTTGGCGAGTTCATATAGTTCTTGGCAAAGACCTTACGTTTCCCTTGTAAAAGCTCTAAAGTATCCTCTGCTCGATTCATCAACGCATTGGATGTGATTACGTGCGCAAGGCGCTGGCACAACCTCATACCAAGCAGTTCCTCAAGTTTGCTGTCGTGGGTCTTATCTCCTTTGGCATCGACTGGGGCATGCTCATTGCGCTCGTCGAGCTGTTCCACCTCGACTTTTTGATGAGCACCACGGTTTCGTTTATCACGTCCGTCGTGGTCAACTACTGGCTCAGCATGAAGTACGTGTTCGACCACCGCGAAGGCATGAGCCGCAAGCGCGAGTTCACGATCTTCACCATCCTGTCGGTGATCGGCCTGGGCCTCAACGACCTGTACATGTTTGTGGGCGTCACGTTTTTGAGCATCGGCTACCAGGCCATGAAGGCCATCGCCACGTTCCTCGTCACCTGGTACAACTACTTCAGCCGCCGCTTCTTCCTCGAGGGCGCACGGTCGTAGTCGATTCACTATTTGCTTGAATGTATAACCGGTTGGAATTCCCATTCCAACCGGTTTTTTGTTTGCCGAGAGACCCGGCGACCCAGTCCCATTCGCATGAAAAACGGGCGGTCCGGATGTTGGTCCGAACCGCCCGTCTGGCGCGCTATGTCGAGGCCTCTAGTCTGTAACGTAATACCAGACTACGTTGTCGCCGTTTGAGAGAACGTAGTTACTACAGGCCGTCATGGGCGTTGTGCCGTTGACGGAATACATCCAGCCGCTCGTGCCGCCGTACTGTTTCTCGGCCAAACCACCAATCGCGGAGACATACGTGCCGTACGATGAGCCGTGTGCGTTGACAGAGAGGCCCAGCGCGCACAGGGCATCGTAGACGGTAGCACCTTCGTTAAAGGTAAAGGTGCCACCAGAGGACACAGGATTGTCCACAGCGCTCGATGTGACCGAAACCGTCACCGTAACGTAGTTGGACTCCTGTGAGCCGCTCTGCCCGCCCGAGGAGGCGTTTCCACCATTAGAGGATGAGGCTCCATCAGACGACTGGCCACCGCCCGAAGAAGCACCGCCAGACGCATTGGAAGTATCACTGGCTCCCGTATTTTGGGCAGCGGATTTATCGCCAGACTTCTTGCCGCCCCGGTCCTCGGACTTCTTGCTATCCGAGTTTTTGTCCGATTCCTTGTTTGAAGACTCGGAATCGTCCTTGTCGTCGTTCGAACCCTTGGACTCATCTTTTGCGTCATTCGATGACTTGGAATCCTTGGAACTGGCCTCGCCCGAAGTCGTAGTCGAGCCAGACGCCTTGGTGTCCTTGGTGACGACGCTCTCCCCCGTCACGGTCTGAATGATCCAGTCGATGGACCAGGCACCGCTTGTGGAAGGATGGACGAAACCCAGCGAGACGACGATCAGAATGGTGCATGCAGCAGTCAGAACGCCGAGGAGCGACTTGCGACGAGAGGTGGACGCCGCCGAAGCGGCGCCCTTTTGCTTTGGATCATCGAGCTGAATGAACGAGGAATCTGGTTGCTTGGGGTCAGCGTCCTTGGATTTATTGGACACAGCCCTCACCTACCGACGTTTGGTGAACACGAACACGCCGACGATGGCGAGACCGATGACGCCGGCGGCAACGCCAACAATGGCGAGCGGGTTGGTGCCCGTCTCCTGCTCGGAAGCACTAGAGGACTTCTTAGCAGTGGTCATGGAAGCAGCACCCGTATCGGACTTGGAATCGGATTTCTTGTCGGACTTGTTGCCCTTCTTGTCAGACTTCTTGTCGGACTTGTTGTCCTTGGTCTCGGTCTTGGTCGACACCGTCGTCTTGGTCACCGGCTTCTTGCCCGGGGCAATAGCGCCGCCCTTCGAGCCGGAGCCAGAACCCGTGCCAGCGTCAGTGCCGGAACCAGTACCGGTACTAGAACCGCCGCCGCCATTCGAACCAACGCCGCCATTGCCGCCATTGGAGCCTGAACCGCCATTACCGCCAGGGTTAACGGCATTCTTAGTCCACTTGGCATACAGCGTCAGGTCGGCCGTCACCGGCGTACTGAAGTCATACGCCTGCGTGCAAGTCTCATCGGTATACCAACCGCCGAAAGTGTAGCCATCGCGCGTCGGATCGGCCGGCTTGACCAGCTTGCCGTCGGCCGTAGCAACAAACTTAGTGTCGCAAGCAGACCCGCCGTTGGAATTAAAGGCAACCGTCCAAGACTCGACAGCTCCAAGTTTAAACAGCGTGCCCGAGTCATTGATGTAGTACAGGTTGCCAGATGCATCGGCAATGACCGGAGAGTCGCAGTGCTGGTAATGGCCAGCCGCATCATAAATCTGCGTCGCCTCTGCATCGCCGAGCGTATAGCGATACACGCCACCACCAGCAGAGTAGTTGACGTAATCCTTGCTATCCGCGCTGTTAACGGTGAAGTACACATAGGTCTTGCCACCCTGAACACTCACCAGCGGAGTAGCAGCAATACCGTTAAATCCGGCCGGCAGTTCTTTACCGTCAGCAGCGGTGACCATCGTGGTCTTACCGGTCTTCAGATTATAGAGAGCCAGAGCAGAGCCAGTAGCCGTCTGTCCGCCGACAATCAAGTTTTCGCCAGCCACCGCCGGTGCGCTCATGTTATTAGTAAGACCCAGGTCGACCGTCTTCTGCTCGCTCAGTACGCCCTTCGCCGAAAGCGAAATCACATGGAGCTTTCCATCGTGCGTCATCTGATAGAAGGTCGAACCATTGGACGGATCGGCGACACAGTCGGCGTTCGCGAGAGCGCCGAGCTTCATGGTCGAAACGACATCGCCCGTCGTCTTATCAATGCACTTAAGCGTGCCCGCGCTCGTAGGAACGATGGCATACTTATCCGTCAAAGCCGCACCAGTCCAGTAATAGCCCTCGGAAGCGTCAATGTTCTGCCAAGAAACTTCGCCCGTGGCAATCTTAATGCGCATAAAGGAGCCGTTGCCGTAGGTCGCGTTGTAATTCTCGTCATACGAAATATCGACCGAGCCTACATAGACGTACTCGCCGTCCGAAACGACGGTGCAGGAGCTCTGCGTCAAGTCCGTCAAACCAGGCGACAGCCACTTGCAGATCAGCTTGTCTGCAGTAATCGCCTGGACCGCACCGCCGTTGAGCGGAACGATGATAAGGCCATTGGTATAGATTGGGCGAGAGGTATAGCTCACCTTAGAGGCAAGCGGCGCAGAGGCAACCTTTTTGCCCGTGGACGAATCGATCTTAATGAGCTCGTTCTCGGTCGCGATGTACACAAAGCCGTTAGCGATGACAGGCTCGCTGCAGTTGGCATACTGCTGGCCAGACTCGGCCTTCCAATCGAAGGCCCACTTAAGACCGGCGGCCTGCGCAGGCGTCTTGGCATCCGTTACGGTCGAACCGTTGCCACTGTTGCCGTAGCCGGCCCACTCGGCATCCCAATTAGGAGTCGTCGCACTCGGGTCCACGACAATCTTGTCGGAATCGGGCATGGGCGATTTTTCGGTGGTGTAGGCAAATGTAACCTTGTCGCCGCTCTTGAGCGTGACCTGGTTGGCACAGAGAGATGAGGACTCTCCGTTGATATACAGATGCCAGTATTTACCGGTCGCACCATCATAGCCGTAAGACTTGTCTTCGAACGGCGAAGTAATGGACCAGTATGCACCACTCTGGGAGGCCTTGTAATCAATGCCCTTCGCCTTCAGCACCGTCTCAATAAGGTCCTGAGCCGTAGAGCCTTCGGGCAGGGAAACATTGCTTGCCGAGCCCCAGCGAGTATTGTTGCCGTTGACATCGGGGCCGATGATATCGGCGGATCCAAGCACCTGACCAGGGAGGGCATCGCTGTCGCCAGCATACATAAAGGTGACGGCGTCACCCTCATGGAGCTCGTAGGCACCAGCGCCAACGTCGGCGAACTTGTACTTTGCGTCGGACTTGCCCTTTACGTAGAAGCGCCAATAGCTATTGGTCGCAGCATCAGAGCCACAATAGGTCTTACCGTCAAGCGGCGAGGTAATGCCCCTAAGGTACCAACCCCAAGACTCTTCTGTAGCTTTGAGTTTAAGACCAGTCTGCTCCAACAGGTCCTTAGCAGTAGAGCCCGCCTTGAGACTCGTCTGGCCCGTCGAAGCCCAAACCTGCTGCTTGCCGTCCTTGTCCTTGCCAAGCACCTGAACGGAAGCATGGACAGAATCGGACGGCAACTGGTCTCCCCAGCCACCGTAGAACCACGTGACGGTATCGCCAGCATGGATGGTGACATTGTCCGCCGTATAGTCACTCGACTTGCCGTTGATAAACAGCTGCCAATAGGTCGAATAATCTTGGGGCGTACCCAGCTCAACACCGTTGTACTTAAGGCTCAGAATGAAGGAGCCCGCAGCAACGGCGTCAATATCATTCGCCTCAAGCGCGACCTTCGTAAGATCAAGCGCGCTCGAACCGGACGTCACCACATACTGCGCGTTGTCGACCCAGGTCTGAGTCTTGCCCTGGGCATCGCGACCAATGACGGTCACATTCGCAGCAAGCTGGTCCTTAACGACAGGGGACGCGCTACCAGCCGTATAGGCAAACTCAATCTTCTGCCCCTGGGTGAGTTTGACGCTGCTCGCGCCAACCGAGGAAGACGCGCCGTCGACGAACAGCTGCCAGTAGGCATGAGTCGTCGGATCGTAGGCAAGCGTGCGGCCATCGCTCGGGGAGGTGATGCTTTCGAGGTAGAAACCGTATGCCGTGTTCGGATCGTACTTCGCCTTGAAGCCCGTCTTCTCCTGCAGCTTAATGAAGGCATCCGCAGCCGTCGCGCCCTCGTCGAGCTTGAGCTGCGTAGGCGCCACCCAGGTCTGAGCCTTGCCGTCGGCATCGGTGCCGATAATCGAGAACGAGACCTCGATTTGCTTCTTGACGACATCGCCAGTTTCTGTCGGGTTCTCTGTCTGGACGGCAGCCGCGGCGGCAGATCCTGCTTGGCCAGCGGATGCCGTCGAAGACTGCTCGCTCGTGGCAGGGCTCTCCCCCGTCGCCGAGCCTTCGTCGCCAGTTGCTGCCTCTGTAGTGGCGGCACTAGCTGCAGGCGCGCTCCCGGAATCCGAAACCTCGGCGCCGCTCTGCTCAGCGGTACCGCCCACAAGCGCTGCGTCCTCGCCTGGCGTCGTAGCCTGAGCCACAGCGTCGGTAATGCCCTCGGCACCCTCGGCCCACAGCTGAGCCGGCGTGGTGCCAAAGGCCATCGCGAAGGCCAGGAATGCCACCAGGCAGCGCTTTGCCACGCCGCGCGCGATTACGCCACGGCGACGAAGCGAGGCACGCTGGCACTCGTCCTCAAACATATCCATTTGTCTCCTACTGTCTGTACTTGGAGCGTTGCCTTGAAGCTGCCCCACGTCATCGCGCATGTTGCGCTCGAGTTCCCCCATCGGGGTCCCCCTTCCCTCCAGAGCCCTATGCACACCGGCGGCATACGCCGCAGCCGCATGCAAGATGGGAGGCGATCCGACTTAACCTTAACGACTCGGGCGCGCCGTCCGATCTGCGACGCGAACATCCCGAGCCAAGAGGAATTACGGTTACTGGTACAGCCGGGGACTTGCACCCCGATTCTCCCAAACGCGCAGGAAAACCGCGCATTCGTGCGTCTCCGCACCACCATCTAGGCCATCGATTAAAACCGTCAATATGCTATCACGCAAAAGGGCCTCGCACGCAGGCGAAGCCCAAGGTAAAAGCTGTTGTTTGCGATAGGAGAATGTGGTGACGGTCACAGCCTCTAGTGCTTGCCGCCGTGGCTGTTGAGCCAGATATTGCGACCCAGCATAAGCGCCAGCACCAGCGCGCTCACGTAGCCCATAAAGCCGATGACTGGGATACCAAACACAACCGGCTCGATGCGTGCATAGTACACCACCGACGAACCGATAAACAGACCGGCGATCACAATCGCCATCGACATGCGGTCGATGATTCCGCCCAGCTGTCGCAGCGCCTTATCGCTGCTCATGATCTGCGTGTTCACCTTAAGCTGGCCGCGCGTGAGCATACGCGAAGCCAAGCCCAGATACTCGGCCGCCTCGAGCGAGCCTTTTGCCGCGCGATAGCTGCTCGCGGCAAAGTCGCGGCTCATCTCGCGCATGCGGGCATAGATGCTCTTCTCGTTTTTGATATGAGCCTGAATGATCTGGATCATGTTGACGTTGGGCATGTACTCGGTCAGCAGACCCTCGAGCGTCACCATGCCGCGCGCGAACATTGTCACCACGCTCGGCAGCTCAACGTCATTCTTACGCGCGAGGTTTAACAGCGAGGTCAAAAACTCGCCGATATCCAGATCCTTCAGGTCAAGGCCCGCAAAGTCAGCCACGATAAAGTCAAGGTCGGACAAAAACGCTGAATGATCGAGCTCGGCCGAATCGCCACGCGTCACGGCGAAGCGCATGAGCGAATCCTTGAGCTTGGGCACGTCACCCTCGGCCACGGCGAAAATCATGTCCTTGACGATACCGCGATCGTGACTCGACATGCGTCCGACCATGCCCAAGTCGATAAAGTAGACAATACCGTCCTTGAGAATGATGTTTCCCGCATGCGGGTCGGCATGGAAAAAACCGTCATCGAGCACCTGCGTAGAGTAGTCCTCGACAATCGCGGCACCGATCTTTTCCAAGTCATAGCCCTCGGCCACCAAGCGTTCGGGATCGGCGATCGAAATGCCGTCGACGTAGTCCATAACCACCACGTGCTCGGTGCACAGGTCCAGATAGGATTTAGGGCACGTCACGCCATGAACGCTCTTATGGAACTCGTAGAAGTCGTTGAGGTTTTTGGCCTCGGCCAAAAAGTTGGTCTCCTCGCGAAACGAGGTCCACAACTCCTCGACTACGCCGTGCAGATCAACGAATTGATCGGTGTTGACGAACTTGGAAACGATACGCACCACCGAGCGGATGATATCGATGTCCTGTGCCATAACCTGCTGCGCACCGGGGCGCTGCACCTTAACGGCCACGTCCTCGCCCGTCACCAGACGAGCGCGGTGCACCTGCGCGAGCGATGCGCTACCAAGCGGATTGGGGTCGATCGCATCGAACATCTCCCCCAGGCGCAGGCCGTATTCCTCTTCCAAGCAGCGGAGCACTACCTCGTACGGCACCGGCTCCACGTCGGAGCGCAGACGGCGCAGCTCATCGCAAAAGCGCTGCGGCAGAATCTCGGACCGGTTGGCCAGAATCTGCCCCATCTTGACGAACATGGGGCCGAGCTCCTCGAGCAAGCGGCGCAAGCGAACCGGCGTGAGGTTATCCCACACACGGTACTTTTTGACCAAGCGAACAATCTGCCCGATGCGTTCGCGGCGACCCGCCGGCGTGAGCTGGTATTCCTCGTCCGGCGCCATCGCGTCGGGCTCTTCGGGCACCATATCGACAGCGCGCGGCTTTTTGCGAGCGCCCGAGACGGCGGCATCGACCTCATCGACAACCGCCGCCTCGTCACCCAAAGGATCTAGATTGTTGTAATCGGTGGTGGAATCTGCCATCTGCGCTGCTACTCGGCCTCTTCGGTATCCTTCGCATCGTCGGGCTCAACGGACTCGACGGGCACCGAGGTCACGTTGTCCTCGACCGAATCGACGATGTCGCGCACATGGGCCAGGAAGGCCGTGCGCTCGGGGGCGGTCATGACGCGGACCCGGGCAAGGATGAGCTCGTCAAGCACGCGCTGGGCCGCGGTCTCGCCCTGCATGCCCAAGCGCTCGGTCAGATCGGAGATGGTACCGCCGGCCTGCTCGAACATGTCGGACACACTGCGGGCGATATCGGGGGTGGTGGTGTCCTTGCGGACCTGCTCGCCCTTGGTGTTAAGGTCGTCGAGGACCTTCTTGCCGCCTTCGACAGCAACGGCGGCAGCGCCAAAGCCCACGTTAATGGCGCCGTTAACAAGCTGATCGAGTTTCATAACCATGGTTATCTCCAATCACAAACAACTGCATTGGCGTTCTTGTACCCAAGATTGAGCGAAAGCGACAAAGCGTTTTAGCGCTATTCGATCGACGGGAAATCCCTACCTCACGTTGTCATTCATCGCGAAAGAGTTCTTCATGGCGCAGCTCGTGGTGTAAAGCACCTTGCCCAGCAGAGCATCGGTCTCCACGCGAACACGCTCGGCAAAGGCCTCGTTGGCGCGTGCAAGCTCGGCAGGCACCTCGGCCTCGGGCAGAGCGGCTACGGCAGCGTCGACGTCATGGATCTGCTTGTGGCCCATGCCACCGATCTTCTCCTGATAATCCTCGACCGCGCGGCCGCACTCATGGAAGCGGACGTCAGCCAGCGCGCCGATCAGGCGGTTGGCCCAGTAGAAGTTTTCGGACGTCACGCGAGCCTGCGTGTCGGCATAGTACTCGGGCATAGAGTCGACGTTGGCGTACAGCGGAACCAGCGCGTTAAACGAGTTGGAACCAAAGGCCATCCACTGCACGGCGCGGTAGGCCGGCTGCGCATAGGGGCGCAGCTGCAACACGGCAAGCTGGCTGTTGCGGTTGATGCCGATGGGGCGATAGGCACCACGCGTAGCGGGCGTGCCCTTGCTGCCGTAGCAGTCGTACTCCGTGCCCTGGTAGTGGCTCGAGAGCACGTACTTGATGTCCTCGATGGTCACCTTGCGCTCGGGCACGCGGCTCCAGGGGATATCGTCGCTCTCGGGCGTGTAGTCGGCGTCGGGGCCATCCCACACGTCGCTGGGGTTGAGGCAGCGCTGCATGTACCAGGCGCGCGGCGTGTTGTAGACATGGTCGCTGTCGCTGTGCGAGCCAAAGGCCTCGCGCGGGTTAAAGACGGCAGCCGGGCCGTCGCTCTCGACGCCCAGCGTCAGGTCCAGATGCCACTCGGCCATCCAGACGCGCAGGTCGGCGGAGCACATATGGTCGGCCTGGGCGCCCTCGGCGTCATCCAGGTCAAAGCTGTCGATGCCCAGCTGGTTGGGCATGGTCACATAGGCGTCGTCAGGCACGCGCTTGGCGATCCAGTGGTGACCGCCGATGGTCTCGAGCCACCAGATCTCGTCCACGTCGCTAAAGGCGATGCCGTTGTTCTCGTAAGTGCCGTAGCGCTCGAGCAGGTCGCCCAAGATACGCACGCCGTCGCGGGCGGACTTGGCATACGGCAGCACCAGGGTCACCATGTCCTCCTCGCCCAGGCCACCGGGCTGCGCCGGCACATAGCCGTCCTCACCCTCGTTGCCCTTGGCGGGCACGTAGTCCACGAGCGGATCGGCGCCGCGGACGCGCTCGTTGGTGGTAAGCGTCTCGGTTGCGGACATGCCAACATTGAGCTCGTTGAAACCGGCCTCGGCCCAGATACCGTGGCCCGGGACAACATCGGGGACGCTCGTATAGCGCATGGGGTTATCGGGCAGCTCAACGGTCAGGTGGCTCAGAACGCTCGTGTAGACACGCGGCTGCTCGTCGGGATGCACTACGCGCATGCGCTTGGGCTCAAATACCCCGTTGGACGAGTCCTCGTTACGCGCGACCAGGGTCGACCCGTCGTAGCTTGCGTTTTTACCGACCAGAATCGTTGTGCACGGCATGCGCATCCTCCTTGAGCGAAGAAATCAAACGGCAACAGTGTATCGCTTCGACGCAAAAAGGGCGAAACCACGGCGCTGGCAACCCCTGTGGTCAAAAAATGCCAAATATGAGTACTGTCACTAATTTAGTAACAGCAATTTTGCTACGCATGGGTGTCGAAAGTCTACATTTGTTCAAAAATTAGATGATGTACTTCCCCATAGGTCCAATAAAATAGGCTCTCTATCGATAATAAATATCGTAAGAGAGCCAAATTAACCTAAAATATATGTGACTATCTTGGCAACAGTACTCATATTTGGCATTTTTTGTCCACGGGGTATAGAACTAACCCCTCAAACAGCCCAAAACGCCTATTTCAATGCGCGCTCGGCCGCTTCGATCACGTGTTTGGCGAGAATCGCCGTTGTCACGGCGCCCACGCCGCCCGGCACGGGGGTGATGGCACCAACAACCGGCTCCGCGGCAACAAAATCGACGTCACCCACCAGCTTGCCAGCGTCCTCATCCCAGTTAATGCCCACATCAATGATCGTCTGGTCCTCGCGAACGGCATCCACGCCAATCGTGCGCGCGCGTCCAACGGCGGCAACCACAATATCAGCCGCACGGCACTCGGCAGCAAGGTCGCGCGTATGCGTATGGCACGTCGTCACGGTCGCATTGCGCGCCGTAAGCATGGCAGCAACAGGACGCCCGATCACCAGCGAGCGCCCGACCACAGCAACCTTAGCTCCATCCAGCTCAACGCCATAATGATCCAGCAAAGCAAGCACGGCTTCGGCTGTGCAGGGGGCAAAACCCTCACCGCGCCCCGAAAGCGTGGTGAGCAGCGAAGCCGGCGTCATGGAGTCAACGTCCTTGGCGGGATCGAGCGCTGCGGCGACGGCGTTCTCGTCAAGGCCGGCGGGCAGCGGGCGGAACATCAGACAGCCATGAACAGCCGAGTCGGCATTGATGTCCTCGATGGCCGTCAACAGCTCGTCTTGCGAAACACCGGCAGGAAGCAACACGCGACGCGCCTCGATGCCAACCTTTTCGCAGCGTTTAAGGGCGCCGCGCTCGTAGGATAGGTCGTCCTCGCGTTCACCCACACGCACGATAGCAAGCGTCGGAACAACACCGCGTTCGCGCAGCGCAGCGCAGCGGGCAGCGAGCTCCTCAGTCAAAGCGCGGGCGACGGGAGCACCCTTCAGTAGCTCAGCCATGGCTATCCCCTCTTTCTTGCAGCGTCGGAGGCGCGGCGCGCCAGCGCATCGGCGCGCGGCAACCATGTGTCGAGCAACTCATCACACGCCGTCTCGAGCTCCTCGGCGCGTGCACGATCCTTCATAGACGTGGTGTTCGCAAAGAGCGTCAAGCTCGCGCCCTGCATGGCGGCGCGGCAGAATACGGCGCCGCACGCCACATCGGACAGCAGCTGACGCGAACCCTTGTCGGCCATGTCCTCGAGTAGCGCCAGCGCACGCCCGCAGGCATCCATAATGCGATACGGCGGCATAGCGGCCACATGCAGCGCATCCTGAATCGCCGCAGGTCGAGCCGGATCATCACGAGGAATACCGTATGCCGCAGATACCTGGCCGTATGCACGAACATCCTCGGCAACCAGGCCCACAAGCTCCTGCGCCAACTCGTCTGCCCGGGCAAACGCGCGCGTCAGATCGTCTGCGCGATCGGCAAGCGCAGGGTTTGTCGCACCGTAGCGGGCAACCATTCCGCACAGCGAGGCGCCCAGCGCGCCCACAAAGGCGCTCGCGCTGCCACCGCCGGGAACCGGCTCGCGCGCGGCCAGCGCCTCGGCAAACCCGCGGCAGGTCTTGTCCATCATCTCTTGGCTCATACGCATGCACCTTCAAGTCGTATGCATCGGTCGGGTGGCAACCGCCGACCGACCGCATCGATCACATAATGGTGCTAAGTCTAGCCCATAAGTACTCAAGCGTCAGCGCACCTGGCCATCGCGGATTTCTATGACGAACGATAGGCGTCGGCACCGCAAACATGGAACACATGGCCCACCTTTCGAGACTTCCGGACGTCACAAACTGGGACATATCTATAAACAAGGAACCTGTTGGGGCAACGCCCGCGTACACGCGCCCCTTTAAAACAACGGACACCTCACCCCGGGGAGAGCCGACAGCATCGGCCCTCCCCTCTTTTGCGACCGCACATATTGCCACTTGTCGGCGCAATTCCAGCCCCCAGAATGGGACACATGGCCCACCCTAGCGAGCCGTCCACGCGTACAGTAAAGACAGGCAATCCGTGGGCGGTTACAGATCGAGGAGGACACGACCATGAAAAAGAAGGCCTTTGCGATTCTCACCCTCTGCATAAGCCTCTTTGCCGCAGTTGCCCTGGTGGGTTGCGGCGGAAGCGGCGGCGCTACCGGCAGTGGCGGTGGCGGCGGCGCAGAAAAGCCAGCCGTGGATATGAGGACCGACTTCATTTGGTTTAAGGTCGAGGTCCCCGAGGGCGTCGAGATCACCGACGTCGCAGGCGACACCGCCGACAGGGCCCAGTTTAAGTTCACCGAGAGCGAGCACGCCAGCGACCGCTTCATCCCCGTCTTCGACTCTGACAAGAACGCCGACGAGCTGTTCGACTACGAGGCAAAGTGGAAGGCCAACTCCGGATGGACCGAGAGCGATCCCGTTAAGTACAACGGCAAGACCTGGCGCAGTGCCTACTTTACGCACTCGGGCGGCGTGACGACCGAGTACTTCACCGACGTTGACGGTGGCAGTGTGTATGTGCGCATCGACAACGTCGAGGAACACAAGGACGCCGTCGAGACCATGATGAAGTCTCTGGAGTTTGCCGACGACATCGCCGAGGCCAAGACCGAGGCCATGGACGTCAAGCTCGACGATATCGAGATCAAGCGTTAAGCGACTGGCGAGTGCAGCGGGAAACACAGGCGCAGTGCAAACAAGCGACGGTACCCCAGAGCTTCGTACCCAGGGAGGGCCGGTAAACCGACCCTCCCTTTCTTATGCCGGTAGCCAACGAACGCGAGGATGCCGGACGCCGGAACCGCTCCAAATGTAGCAACAGTACGAAAACGACAAGCACCCCAACACGTCCGCCCGCCGATTTATTGCGCCGCGCAGACAATTAAACCAGCATCTTTAAACATCTGAGCAGTATAGTGACCAAAACTATCGCATAACCGCACTCTACGAATGGAGAAGTTATGACCGAACACCGCGCCATCAGCCGCCGAGCATTTACGTTGGGCCTAGGGCTTGCGGCGTTGTCACCACTTGCAAGCCTGCCCGAAACCGCAGCGCCGGGCATTCCCCTGCGAGCGGCATTTGCAGACAACACACCCGCACCGTCGGACAGCCTCGACAATTTCGTCATTCGCCTTCGCCCCGCGGGCTATTTTCGTACCGCAAGCGTTAACGAAGACGGCAACGTCATCGGCAACGTCTGCCATCTGTTTAATGACGGCACGTCCAGCAAGCTCATCCTTGAGAACGTAACGACCAAGAATGACGATACAAACTGGTATGCTATCCGCACCTTGCTCAATTTCGAAGAGCATAAAAAGACGGGCTACAGCATTTGGTCGGTCGATGGCGACTCGGACAAAGACGGAAAGGTCATCCACGTATGGAGTGGCGAGCATGACGGCAAGGCCAGTCGCTCTTTTGCGTTCGAGCGTCAATCAAACGGTACCTATATCATCCGAGACCGCACGGCCGAGAAAGAAACCGAGAAAAAAGACATTAAGTACCTGGCCATAGAAAACATCGGTGTACAAGGGGTACAAACAAGATAAAATAGAAATGAGGGGCGATAGAGCGGAAATGTCAGATTTTCCACTCTATCTGAACACGGTCGCTGGTGGCCTTGATCGTAGAGATCAAACCATCGGCGGCTTTTCTTTTGTCGTCAAAATCTATGCTGTCCCAGTTGTCGAGATAATAGGATAACTTCTTTATCTGCTGGGGCGATATGGTTTCAACACTCAATTCGGCGATTGCCTTTGAAATGGTCTGGCGTCGGGTGTCCAGTTCTTCAATTTTTTTGTTAGCGTAGGCAAGCAAGGTCGCATTGGCTCCGGTCAGCGTGTCCAGCAGCTTTTCAATTTCTGCCTCCACCTGTGCCAGTTCCACTTGATAGGCTGTCAGTTTCGGATTGACTTTTTCCTCCCTGCCGTGGAGTATCTGAAAGTCTTTGAATTTCTCCTGCATGGCCGAGAAAATGAATTGCTCAAATTCTTCTTTGCGGATTTTCCCACAGCCCGGACAACCTTTGTTTTCCGTCCGTTTGGTACAGCGGAAATACCCGGTGCTGTTTGGCACATGGGTGGCTTTCAGCGCATACCCACAATGACCGCATTTGATTTTTCCGGCCAGCCAAGTGTTCTTCGGTTTCCGTCCCTGCTGGAAGGTGGTATTTGCCATAAGTTTTTTCCGGCATTTCAGCCATGTGTCAGAGGAAATGAGTGCTTCGTGGGGAGCGATAACAAGTATCTGGTCTTTTAAGCACCTGTCCTTGTCCTCCTTCACATCCCGCCCCTGATAGAGATAGCAGCCGTTTGTTCCGGCAAAGTCGGAAGCGTCATTGACAATCGCTGCGCCCTGGCTCTTGAAAAATTCGTACAGCTCCAAATCGGCCTGTGCGTAAACGGGGTTTCTTAAAAGCTGGGAAAGAAATGTACGGAACATGGATTTGCCATAAATTTTTATGTCATGTTCCTCGAAGTATCGGGTAATATCTCCGAAGGAGGTTTCCGGTTCAGCGTACATTTCAAACATCAGCCGTACATGGTCGGCGGCTATGGGGTCGGCAACCATTTTCTTTGTACGGATACCCTTTACCACAGTAGGCTCTAACTGATAACCGTATGGTGCCTGTCCGCTCATGTGGAAACCTTTCAGACACCGGGAATAGTAGGCGTCTGTGACACGCTTCTGAATTGTCTCCCGTTCAAGCTGGGCGAATACAATGCAGATATTCAGCATGGCCCGGCCCATCGGGGTCGAAGTATCAAACTTTTCTGTGGATGATACAAACTCCACATCATACTCTTGAAACAGCTCCATCATCGTTGCAAAGTCCAGAATAGAGCGGCTTATACGGTCCAGTTTATACACGATGACCCGCCTGACCTTTCCCTTGCGGATCTCGCCCAACAGCTTTTGAAACTCCGGCCTATCCGTATTTTTACCGGAATAGCCTTTGTCCTTGAATACCCGGCAGCTCCCACCTTTCAATTCATACTTGCAAAAGTCAATCTGACTTTCAATGCTGATACTGTCCTTGCGGTCTACTGACTGTCTTGCGTAAATACAATCTTCTCTGATAAATTCCATATTGGGCTCCTTTCCTTGTTGGAATGGAGCTACCAACCTTACAACTATATTATACCATCAGCAGCCCCGGACAACAATGTTGCGAATGATTAGGGAAATCTGTCCCCATATTTTCTGAACACCTCATAAAGACAACGCTCAATTTCTTTTTTGCGCTGTGCTTTCTCCTTCGGGGGAAGTACCGGCGTGAGGCTTTCCAGCACAATGATCTTCCCTTGAAATGCGACAGACTTTGTTTCTCGTTCATAAGTGACAGCTTGCGTCATTGAAAACCTCCTTTGCGAAAGTGCGTGTATATGCCTGCCTTTCCCGCTTGTCCTGTGGGGAAATGTCAAAAGGCGACACCCAGCAGGTGCCGCCCTTTGAGCTTTCTCCACTTCGGGTCGATATGGCCCGAGCTCAGTAAGGACTGGAATGGTACTTTTCTTTGGCGTCCTCCACGCTGTTGAGGTCAAATACTTCATAAAGCTGCCCCACAACACGCCGTATATCCTTCTTTGAAAATCCGCAGTCCTCCATTGCCATAATGACATAACCGCGGCAGGCGTCATTGCTCCATTCGTCCGTTTCCAAGCCGGGGATCATTCCAAACGCATTTCCCATAAAGTGCTCCTTTTTTGAAAAGATGGGGAGCCACGCCGGATCGGTTGGCCTATCATCAGACAGCATTGCCGGGGGCTCCCCATAGGTTTTCACTTCATTTCAGACACACCGGACGGACATAGGCTTCATGCCCCATAGTATTTCAACTCTCCCCATTCTGATGGCAAGGCGTTCTCATTGCCTGCGACGGCTCACGGCTTGCAAGGCCGCTTCAACGCTCGGACTGTGACTAAACGCAAGTATCCGGGTTCTGCGCCTGTTCCGGTGG
This sequence comes from uncultured Collinsella sp., assembly GCA_900554325.1. Classification (GTDB taxonomy): domain Bacteria; phylum Actinomycetota; class Coriobacteriia; order Coriobacteriales; family Coriobacteriaceae; genus Collinsella. The sequence goes on along the minus strand of USHA01000027.1, from coordinate 1,165 downwards.
AGCCAGCCTTGCCCCACCTATGGCATGGACCTGTTCGCTCGCTCAGTTTTACAAAGACTGTATTCTCTGAAATCCGAGGTCATGGCGGGTCTGTCACACAGCGCGTTCCCCTTCGTATCCGGGTGTCTTTTTATTCGATTTTCAATCTGCATGAGGCTTGTCTGAACCTCGAGCCATTGTGACCCGAAGTGTTTTGCCTCTCATAAGCCATTTCATTTTCCGGCCTAAATCGGTACGCCTTACAAAGAATTTTTCAAAATTTTTTCTAAGCGCCGCAGACCTCGCTCGATTGCGACACGAACCACTTTTTCATGGACGCCCTCTGCCCGGGCAATGTCCTGTTTGGTCATGCCGAGAATGAAATGAGCATAAATCCGTTTTGCCTGTTTGTCCGGCAGACTGGAAATCGCTGCGTGAAGCTCCTGCATGGTCACTTTCCGCTCATACAGTTCATGGGGAGATAAGGCAACAAAGACAGCTTCATGCTCCAGCCCGTCATCCCGATCAAGGGAATAGTAGGCTTTGTGGCGGTATGTACGCAGCCGGTAGGCAGCCTCTTTACGATCAAACTCTTTGAACATTTCTGCAACTTCTTCCGATACTTCCATGAAGCAATCCGATGTATAGAACGGGTAATAGTCCCGCAAATTGATAATAGCCATATTGACCTCCGTTTCGGTTGTTGGTTGACGAGTGACCGAAACGAAGGCGGCGGGGAGCGGCACCGGGGAATGGCTTCGGGCCAACATGACCCGAAGCCGCCCCATAAGAACGCAAAAGCGCCCGGGCGGCATGAAGCCACACGGACGCATGAAATTACATATTCATTTATGTGTTGTCTAATTTCACATTCATAACCAGACTGTCCTGGAGGGGGAGCTACGCTTTTTTTAACTGGTGCAGATCATGGATACTGCGAAATAAAAAGAAGGACACGGTAAATCAACCTCCAATCGGCTACCGTGTCCCTGCAAGTCGTCATAGGTTTGTGTAAACGCAAAGAAACGGCGGCTCTGAAAATCAAAGCCGCCGTTTCATAGGCGCGTGAAAATGTGTCTGCTCTGCGACGGCTTTTTTTCTTTTGCCGTCGCGCTGCAGATAACCTATTCGTTCTATTTTGAACTTCTTTTATGCTACCTGATGTCTGCAATAGGAATGAATCGCC
>USHA01000026.1 GCA_900554325.1 uncultured Collinsella sp. | reverse complement strand
GAACGGCGAGGGTCGGGAGTCGGTTGACCCATTCGTGGCAGAGCGTCAGCGGGAATCTCATCTGACAATGCTCGGGCATAAGGTGCTTCGGTTTACGTTTAACGAGCTCAAGAATCCGGGGAAGCTGGTCGAGAAGATGAGGCTGGCGGGTATTCCGCAACAGGCGGATCTGGCTAAGGAATGGAAGCGTCAGTGGTATGGGCGCTGAGAGGGTTTGTCTCGGTCTGTAACATCTTGGGGCTGTTTGGGCCCGTAATTGTTACAGATTGAGATGAACAAGTGCGGCCTCGACCGAATGTCTCAATCTGTAACATCTAGCTGCTGAAAACCGGTCTATCTGTTACAGATTGAGATAAAGGGTGGGTATGCGACCGAAAGATCTTGTTCTGTAACATCTGGAGGCTCAAAGACGGTTCTCCTGTTACAGATTGAGATGTTTTGTAGGCACCGCTGGGGAAGGGCTGCATCGACTCCCGTCCTCCCTCATATTCCCCTCCTTTCTCCGTTAGCCGATATGTCTGCAGCAGCCCTACTGGACTAGGTGATAATGAACAAATGTTCATGTTAATTGAGGGGGAGGAGTCCGATATGGCGTCTGCCGATCGTCCCACGTTGTTTATCAATGCGACCGTTCTGGATGGTTCGGAGCATATGGAGCCGCAGCCCGATATGGCTGTGGCAGTTGAGCGCGGCGTCATTACGTGGATCGGCCCGAGTGCCGTGGCGCAGGCGCCTGCGGGTGCCGAGGTCATCGACCTGGCCGGTGCGTACCTCATGCCGGGCCTCATCAATATGCACGTGCATCTGTGCGGCTCGGGCAAGCCGGTCTCGGCAGGCGATGCAGGATCGCTCATGAAAAAGCTCGATAATCCCGTGGGCCGCGCCATCGTCCGCCATATCCTCAAAGGCAGCGCCCAGCAACAGCTGGCAAGTGGCGTGACCACGGTGCGCGGCGCGGGCGACCCGCTGTTTGCCGATATTGCCGTGCGCAACGCCATCGACGCCGGTAAGTACCAGGGACCGCGCCTGGTGGCGCCGGGCACGGGCGTTACGGTGCCGGGCGGCCACGGCGCGGGTCTGTTCGCGCAGGTGGCCAATACTCCCGCCGAGGCGGTCGAGCAGGTGCGCGACCTGTATGCACGCGGTGCCGACGTCATCAAGTTGTTCGTGACGGGCGGCGTGTTCGATGCGACCGAGGTGGGCGAGCCAGGCGTGCTGCGCATGCCGGTTGATGTCGCTGCGGCGGCGTGTAAGGCGGCACACGAGGTTGGCCTTCCGGTTATGGCCCATGTCGAGAGCACTGAGGGCGTAAAGGCCGCGCTTCAGGCCGGTGTCGACACGATCGAGCATGGCGCTCCGATGATGCCCGAGATCTTGGACCTGTATCGCGGCACCGCGGGTACGCAGCTCGAGGGGCGCGCACCGAGCGTGACCTGCACGATCAGTCCGGCGTTGCCGTTTGTACTGCTCGATCCGGAGAAGACCCATTCGACCGATACGCAAAAGAAGAACGGTGACATCGTGTGCTCGGGCATTATCGAAAGTGCTCGCGCTGCCCTGGATGCCGGCGTTAAGGTGGGCCTGGGCACGGACTCGAGCTGCCCGTTTGTGACGCAGTACGACATGTGGCGCGAGGTGGCGTACTTTGCCAAGTACGTCGGCGTGAGCAATGCCTTTGCGCTGCACACGGCCACGCAGATCAATGCCGAGCTGCTGGGCCTGGGCAACGAGACCGGCACGATCGAGTGCGGCAAGGCGGCCGACATTTTGGTGACGCGCGAGAATCCTCTGGATGACCTGTCGGCCCTGCGTGAGCCGATGCACGTGATGTGTCGCGGCAACCTGGCGCGCAAGCTAAAGGTGAAGCGCATCCCCGAGGTTGACGCCGAGCTCGATGCCATTATGGCCATGCCTGCCGAGGCACTGGCCGAGGAACTCGCCCGCGACGGCGTGGCGTAGGCTCCGGCGTGACAGGGGGCGATGGCTTCATCGTCACATTCTGTTGCCGCATGCAAAAAGCCGAGGTCTCAACACGAGGCCTCGGCTTTTTTATCGAACAAATACTTCAGATTTTGGGACAAACCTGATTAATTTGTCCCGCGTGCGGGCGCTAGGAGCGCGTCTCCATCTTGGCGTGGCACTTGGGGCAGGTGACGCGAATCTTGCCCTTGCCCTTGGGGACGGAGAGCATCTGTCCGCAGTTGGGGCACTTGAGGTATGCCGTAGTCTTGCGACCCTTCCACATCTTCTTGGCCGTGCGCTTGGCACGCTCAAAGTCTTCCTTACTGGTGCCGGCCGCGCGTGAGGTGCTGGCCGCTGCGGCCCCGCCGCCCAAGCTGGCGACGAACTTGCCCAGACCGGGGACGTTCGCGGTCGCGACGACAAAGGTCTCGTTCTCCTTGCGGCGTGCGTCGACGTTCTTGGACAGGCCGCGCAGCACGCCGATCACGATGACGGCGATGGCGATCCAGCTGAGCCACTGGAAATGTGCGAGCGACCCGATCATCGCGAGGATGATGCCGAAAAAGCCGAGCACGATGGTGAGTTCGTCGGCGCCGTTGCGACCTTTCATAAAGTTATCCATGCAAACTGCCTCTCATTCGATATGCTGCACGCCTTTATACCCCATTTGGTGCATGGGGGACAGGTTAATCTGCACCAAGGTGGTGCAAACGTACCTGTCCCCCATGCGCCAAGGTGGTGCAAAGAAACCTGACCCCAATGCGCCAATTACTTGGCGAGCTTGTCGACGACGCGTTCGATTTCGGCGAGCTTGGCGGCTTTGAGCTCCTCGTCACCCGATTCGATGGCCGAGGCGACGCAGCCCTCGATATGGGCCTTGAGCACATCGGCGTTAATGCGCGCGATGAGTGCCTGAGTCGCCATGAGCTGCGTGGAGATGTCGACGCAGTAACGGTCCTCCTCGACCATCCGCAGGATGCCGTCGATCTGCCCACGCGCCGTCTTGAGCATGCGGGTCACCGATTTGTGATCTGCCATCATGGCGAGTCCTCGTTTCTGGTCGATCTTCCGGATGTCCCCATCAGTTGCTAGGCGGCGGTCACGGACAGGGCGTGGAACTTCTCGCCGGCGCCTTCGACGGCGGCGGCGAGCTGCTCGGCGGTTATGGTGTCGGCGCACTCAACCTGGACGGTCTGGGTCTCGTGATCGGCATCGGCATCGGTCACGCCGGCCACGTTGAGCAGCGCGGTCTCGACAGTGGCGTCGCAATGGCCGCACATGAGGCCCGAAGTCTTGATCGTGTAATTCATGGTTGTCTCCTTATCGATTGAGATTATCTGACAGTTTAGTTGTGAACAAGGTCATCTTAAAGGTGCATTGAGGTGCCCGAGATTGCCCCGAAAGAGGAGCGAAGCGTACTTGGGTACGCGAGCGACGAATGAACGCCAAGATGGGGTGGCTCGTAAAGCCGAGCGGGTTAGTTGAGCCTAAGGGCCTTCTGGATGGGCAGGTAGAGGGCGCCGACCAGAATGGCGTTAAAGACGGCGGTCATGGCGACGACGGGCAACATGGCGGCGGCGAGCTCGCCTACCACGCCGAGCATGGCCATCTTGATGACCATGAAGATGACGCCGGAGACAAAGGTGGTCAGGAAGGTTGCAACAATGGCGACGGCAGGCTTGACCTGACCGTTCTTGCCGGCGGCGTTGACGATGCCGGCCATGAGCATGGCGGCGATGCCCTCGGCGGCAAAATCGACGAACGGCGAAGTGGTGGTGATCTGGATCACGGCAGCCGAGATGAGGCCGATGACGAGCGCTTGGCCGATGTTAGGGCGAACGACCAGGATGGTGAGGCAGAAGGCCGAGATGATGAACTCGGGGCTGATCATGCCGCCCGAGATGCCCGAGATGGCCTTGCCGACGGTGAAGTTGAGGATGAAGCCTGCAGCGAGCAGGATGGCGAGCAGGACGAGAGCGCGGACGTCGAGTTTGCCGCGGTCGGCGGTCTGGACGGTGCGGGGCTGGGCGGCGGTGGTGTTCTGAGACATGGTGAAAATCCTTTCGGAATGGGGGTGCAAGAGAAAAGCGGAGGCGCGTGATGCGAATGCGATCGGGCTCGAGATAGAAAAAGGCCCCCGGTCGAAACCGGAGGCCTTCCAATCACCTAGAGCGCAAAAACAGGCGTGAGGGACTCACTGTCGACCGATCGTATTCGCATCACGCCACCACCAGTTGTTGAGAGACTTCATCGTGTTCTTCATGTCGGTGGCTCCTTTCGTGATGCCGTGGCGCGGTCGCACCTAGTTGCTGTTGCGCTGCACTATAGCACAGTGAAGTGTGTGCGGGGAAATCTTTTTAAAAAGATTTCAGGCGGGTTTCCCGCCGGTCAAAAGAGCGGGCTGAGCGGGCGAGGCTGCCATTGCTGCCTTGCCCGCTCAGCTAGGACGTTACTCCTTATTGCGACGGTAGAGGAAGTAACCGCCCGCGGAGATGACGGCAACGCCAGCGATGGCGAATGCAGCCACCACGCGGCCATCAAAACGATCACCGGTGGTGGGCAGGCCGCCCTTGGTGTTCGCCTTGTTGGTGGTTACCGTGGTCGTGGTGTCCGACTTGCCAGGCTTCTCGGGCTTGGTGGTGGGCTGCTCGGGCTTAGCGGGCTGCTCGGGGGTACCGGGCTGCTCAGGAGTACCAGGCTGCTCGGGAGTGCCAGGCTGATCCGGGGTTACCGGGTCGGTGGCAAGAGCGTCCTTGGCGTAGGTGATGGACACCTTGAGGCCGTTGGTCTCGGTGTTCAGGTCGCTCGGGGTGAAGGGCTGGTCGAAGTTCTCAGCCTTCAGATAGGCGCGCATCTCCTGGAGCAAGGCCTTGCACTTGACGTAGGTGTTCTCGGTGGCAGCATTGCCGGCCTTGTTTGCCAGGGCGGTACGGGCCTCGGTGCCCTCGGTGGCCTGCATGACCTCGTCGACTTCCAAGTTCTGCTCGACGAGCTCGTTCTGGAGGGCGTCGAGGTAGGTGCGAACGCCGGTGCCGAGCTGCTCACGGTGCTCGAAGCACAGGGAGCTGATGTCCATGAGGACATAGTTGATGGAGTTCTCGGGCTCCTCGTTGTTCACGATGTCCTCCTCTTCGCAGTGATCGAAGGAGACGGTCTGGTCGCTGTAGTACGGGCTAACCTCGGTGAGCAGTGCGGAGTAGTAGGGGATGGCGACGGAGTAGGCGGCGCGGGAGAGCATCTCCCACTGGATGGTCGCGATCTCGGGGTCCATGCCCTGACGGATCTGGAAGAGATTGACCTCGGTGTTGGTCTCGGTACCAATGGCGTAGGCGCCGTCGGTGTTGGCGTTGAGGCCCGGGACCTTCTCGCCGCGGTTGCCAAACGCGCGGATCATCTCAAAGGTGTTCCAGTCGGACTTGCCGGGCTGGAAGAACAGCGGCTGCGCCTTGCTAACCAGGGCGCCGGTCGTGGCACGAGCATCTTCGCGCTCGTCCTTGACGATCTCGTAGTCGGTGCCCTCGGTGAGCGGCACACCGAAGTAGGCGCGACCCTGGACATAACGGGCCCAAGAATGCATGGCCTTTTCGCTAATTGCCTCGCCGTAGGTCTGGGCAACGTCAAATTGACCGTCATCGAAGTACTTGGCGAAGCCATTCTCCTTAGGCATGGACTCGATGGTCGCAGAGTGGAGACAGTTCGCGGTGTCGGTGAGGTCAACCTTGTAGTTGAGGTTGCCGATGTTGGGGTTGAGCGAGGCGATATCGTCAGTGAGCCTCATGGCGATCCACTGGTGGCCGGAAAGTGCGGCAAACAGCCAAGTCTCGTTGCTGTCGGCGATGATAATCTGATCGTTGCCGCAGGCGCCCTGCTCGTCGATGATCTTGCCGAGGAGCTCGACGCCCTCACGTGCATTGGCGCTTTCACCTAAGATAACGCTGCCGTAGCTGTACTCGCCAATACCGGTTTTGGTCAGGGGGTCTGCTGCCTCAGCATCAGCATTCATGCCGGTGGTCAGCGTTGCGGAGCAGGACACGCCCTTCTCATTGATGCCTGCCTCAGAGTAGGCATCATAGCGCCCGTGCCACTGGGAGGGATGGTCGCGTACATAGGTGTAGCGATACGTGGTCTTGGTCGAGGTATACATGAATGCGGACTCGTCCGAGCCGTACGTATGCCCCGGGCCGTGAGAAGGCTCAATGCCAAAGTGCTTGAGGTAGCGCTTATCGAAGTCCTCGGCGCGGCCATAGTACGTGTCACCGTCGGCCGTCAGCTTGTTGCCCATGTACATCTGCGTGCAGGCGAGCGCAGATGTCGGCATGGACATGATGTTGCAGCTCCAAATGCAAGGCCTATGCCAAGCTTCTTGAGCGCGTTGACGGGATGAGTTTTACTCATATTCCCTCCCAGCGTGCGAAAGCCCTCTGTCTCCAGAGGGCTTCACCCAATAATTACACCCCCTTAGCGTAACGAATTCGAAACAATATACATTCATGAAAGTTATTTACTCGATAAGCGTAGCGAAATATGCGATTAACGGTAAATTGAACTCATTTAGTGGGAAATCAATTTGTATAACGCCAGCGAAAAATGTAGCTAAATAAAGCGTCAAGAAAAAAGCGGACCCCTCGCCGGCATGTGGTTTCATGCCGGCGAGGGGTCCGGGCTGCACGGGCCGTCTAAGAGTAATGGCTACTTCTTTCGACGGTGAATCACGTTAATGGCATAGCCGACGAGCATGGCCAAAACGATGACGATAAAGCCAAGGATGGGGTTGTCGTTCACGGGGGTCCTCCTATTTTCCGAGCGGCGAGAATTCGTCGACGATGATATCAAGGCATTGCGGTAGCGCGCGGGCGCCAAAGACGCCGGAGTTGCTGGAGATGATCTCGCCATCAAACTGCATGCCGAGCGATGGCGTGCAGGTAATCTTGGCTTCTTTGGTCTGGATGATCTTAAACTGCGGGCGGCCGAGTACCTTGCCGGCGGGGTCGAGCGCGGCGGTGATTACCGTGGGGAGCAACTGCACCGTGCGCACGGGCTCAATAACGACGATGTCGACCATGCCGTCGTTCATACGGCAGTTGGGGAACAGGTTGATGTCGTTTTGGATGACAGACGTGTTGCCCGCCATGCAGCAGATGCCGTCGAGCTCCTCAACAATGCCATCATGCTCAATGGTAAAGTGCGCCACCGTGGGGTTGGGCGTGGCGAGAGCGGAGAGGAAGTAGGCGATCTCGCCGATGTCGTTTTTGGTGGGGGCGGCCTTCATCATGATCTCGGCGTCAAAGCCCGAACCGGCGATGATGATAAAGCCATGGCGCTTTTCGTTGCCGTTCTCGTCGAGCCAAAAGAGCTCGCCCATGTCTACTTTGACCGTGCGGCCGGCGCGACATGCCTTGGCAAGCGCCGCTGCCTCGGGGGCATTGCCGATGTTGTTAAAGAACAGGCAGGCCGTGCCGGAGGGGAAAACGAGCGTGGGGACGCCGCAGCCGCGCATCTGGTCGAGCACGTTGGAGACGGTGCCGTCGCCGCCCGAGACGACCACGCGGTCGAACTCGCGAACGTCTGCCACGGCGTCCTCGGGCTCCATGCCATCGCCGATAAAGCGCATCACGACTTCGTCGCCGCCCTGTGCAAGGGCGTGCGTGAATGCGTAGATTTCATCTGAGCTGGGGCCCGATGCCGGGTTGTGGATGATAAGGCAGCGCATACTTACGTTCCCGTTCTGTGACTAACCGAGTATAGTTGTAAGGCAATGCCGATATCCTACCCGTGTTTTTCGGGCCTAACCTTATTCGATGGGTTGATATGTACATTTCCACACATCAGGCTCTACTCGACTTTTGCCAGCGCGCCCGTGAGTTCGACGCGATTGCCGTCGATACCGAGTTTTTGCGCGAGCGCACGTTCCATCCGCGTCTGTGTTTGGTTCAGATTGCCACCCCTGCCGAGAGTGTAGCGGTCGATCCCCTGGTAATCGACGACCTATCGCCGCTGGCCGAGCTTATGGCCGACGAGAGCGTGACCAAGGTCTTCCACGCCTGCTCGCAGGATATGGAGGTCATGCTCCATACCGTAGGCGTGCTGCCGCGTCCGATTTTTGACACGCAGGTGGCCGCCGCCTTTTTGGGCGAGCGTCAGCAGATTTCCTACGGCGCGCTCGTGCAGACGTTTTGCGGCGTCTCATTGCCCAAGACCGAGTCACTGACCGACTGGTCGCGTCGCCCGCTGACCGATAAGCAGATTGAGTACGCGATCGATGACGTCAAGTATCTGATCGTCGCCTATACCGAGATGATGAGCCGCCTGCGCGAGCTGGGCCGCGTGGACTGGGTGCTCGACGAGCTGCGCCCGCTGGCTGACGAGTCGCACTATCGCGCCGATCGCCACGAGGCGTTCCGCAAGGTCAAACGCATCAACTCGTGCAGTCGTCACCAGCTGGGTATCGCGCGCGAGCTCGCCGCCTGGCGTGAGGACCGCGCCGAGCGCCGCAACATCCCGCGCAAATGGGTCATGTCCGACGACACGCTGCTTGCGCTCGTTAAACGCAATCCCGTGCGCGTTGAGGAGTTCCGCAGCATTCGCGGTACCGATCAGTTGGGGGAGCGCGACGTGGACGGTGCGCTCATGGCCATCAAGCGCGGCGCAAGCTGCCCGCACGATCGCCTGCCGCTCATGGTGCGCGGGCATCGCCAGATCTCTCCGGAGTTGGAGAGCGTGACGGACCTGATGTATGCGCTCATCCGCCTGGTTGCCGAACGCTCGGGAGTGGCGACCTCGGTCATTGCCTCGCGCGATGACCTGGCCGACTACATTGAGCATCCCGAGCAGAGCCCCTTGCGCGAAGGCTGGCGCTTTGAGCTTGTGGGCTCGCGCCTGGACGATCTGCTCTCGGGCAACATGGGGTTGACGGTCAAAGATGGCAAAATTGAATTGCTGTAAGGAAGCCTAGCCGCTTGAGTGGGTAGAATGCCTCCAACGTGTAACTCGATTCGGAGGAATTCGCATGCCTTATTACTATGGATACGGCTTTGGCATCGACCCGCTGTACCTGCTGGTTGTTCTTGTCTGCACGGTGATTGGCCTTGCCGCACAGAACTATATCAACTCGACGTACAAAACCTGGTCCAAGGTTCGCTCGGACGGCGACACGGGCGCCACGGTCGCTCGCCGCATGCTCGACGCCAACGGCTGCAACGCCGTGGGTATCAAGGGTGTCGCCGGCGAGCTCACCGACCATTACAACCCGCAGGACAACAACCTGTATCTGTCGGATGCCAACCGTTCGGGCGGTTCGGTCGCAAGCGTTGCCGTCGCCTGCCACGAGGCGGGCCATGCCGCCCAGCGTCAAAGCGGCTATGCCATGATGAAAGTACGCACCGCCCTCGTGCCGGTCGTCAACTTTACCCAGAACACCTGGACCATCGTGTTGCTCTTGGGCCTGTTTATGAACATTGCCGGGCTCACGACCCTCGCGCTGATCTTCTTCTCGTTTAGTGTGTTGTTCCAGTTGGTTACGCTGCCGGTCGAGATTGATGCCAGCCGCCGCGCCGTGGCATATATTGAGCAGTTGGGTATGAGTTCCAAGCAGGTCAACGGTGCCAAGAAGGTGCTGACGGCCGCCGCGCTTACCTATGTTGCCGCTGCGCTCACCTCGATTATTCAGCTGCTCTATCTTATGGCTCGCTACAACAGAAACTCCAACCGATAACAAATTGGGTCGCTGGGCGCCGCGGGGATTCGTGTCCCCGCGGCGCTGTACTATGTGTTGGACTTGAATTTGCGCAGGGCCGAAGCCCTTGTGCACGATGACGAAAGGAGGCTGCGTGGCAGGCTGGAATCTAACCGGCAATGCCGTTTCCGCCGAGTTTGACGGGTCGGATGAGCAGGAGCGCAAGGAGCTCAGCGTGAGCCAGGCGGTGGAGATCGCCGCCGGCGCGCTCGATGCCATTCCGCAGCTGAGCGTTTTGGGCGAGGTCACGGGTTTTCGTGGTCCCAACGCCCGAAGCGGCCACTGCTACTTCCAGATTAAAGACGACTCGGCCGCCGTCGACTGCATCATCTGGAAGGGCGCCTATCTCAAGCGTACCTTCGATCTGCGCGACGGCATGCAGGTGAGCTTTAAGGGCAGCTTCAATCTCTATAAGGCCACGGGCCGCATGAGCTTTGTCGCTCGCTCGTTTTCGCTGGCGGGGGAGGGTCTGCTGCGTCAACAAGTGGCGCAACTGGCCGAAAAGCTACGCCGCGAGGGCCTGATGGACGAAGCGCACAAGCGCCGCACTCCGGTGTTCTGCTCCCGCGTGGCGGTCGTCACCTCGCTTTCGGGTGCCGTAATCGACGACGTCAAGCGCACATTGCGTCGTCGCAACCCGCTCGTCGAGCTCGTCTGCGTGGGCGTCAAGGTTCAAGGCGAGGGTGCGCCGGCCGAGCTCATTGAGGGCTTGCGCCGCGCCGCTTCCATTACGCCGGCGCCCGACTGTATTTTGTTGGTGCGCGGCGGCGGCTCCTTTGAGGACCTCATGACCTTTAATGACGAGGAGCTTGCCCGCGCGGTGGCGGCTTGTCCCGTGCCCGTGGTGACCGGCATTGGCCATGAGCCCGATACCTCGATTTGCGACATGGTGAGCGACCGTCGCGCCTCCACGCCTACGGCGGCGGCCGAATCGGTGGCGCCGGCTATGACGGAGTTGGCCGATGTGCTCGAGGCGCGCTATCAACGTCTGGGTGCTGCGATGGCATCGATGATTGGGTCGGCCCAGGTCGACCTGGAGATGCTCGATCAGCGCGGTCGCCGTGCTTGGGATACCTATACGGCTCGCTTGGGCGATGCGCTCGATGCGGCTGCGTGCCGCCCGTGCCTCAACGACCCAACGTTTATGGTTGAGCGTCGCGAGTCTGAGCTTGCCCTGACGGCCGATCGTTTGTCCGGCGCCATAACGCGTTCGGTTGGGGCATTCCGCTCCAACTTTGAGCGTCTGCCCGAGCGCTTGATCGCAAGCACCTCAGGACTCGATGGCAAGCGCCATGCGCTCACGCTCGCAAGCTCCCGCCTGGAGCATCAGGGGCGCACGATGCTCAACAAGCCAGCATCCGACCTGGGCCGTGCGGCAGCCTCGCTCGATGCCCTGTCGCCGCTCAAGGTGCTTGCCCGTGGTTATTCCATCGCGTACAGCGATGATGGGGTGGCCACGAGCGCCAAGACCTTTAAGCCCGGTGACGCCATCCGTGTGCGCATGGCAGACGGTAACGTGGCGGCAACGGTCGATACGGTCGAGTAGGCCGCGTTTCATAGCGATAAACCTTTAGGAAAGGAAACAGATATGGCAGAGAAGACCCCGGTCGAGCAGCTTACGTACAAGCAGGCTTCACAGGAGTTGGAGCTCATCATCCGCAGCTTGGAGTCGGGTGATATGGAGCTCGAGGAGTCGCTTGAGAGCTATACCCGCGGCGTCGAGCTCCTCAAGAGCCTGCGTACCCGCTTGTCCGATGCCGAGCAGAAGGTCTCGGTGCTCCTGAAGGACGTCGACGGCAACGACGTGCTCGCCGACGGCGAAGCCGCCAACACCGACGACAACCTTTCGTTCTAACCATCCCGACCAAATATAATTACCTTGGTCTGTGAGAAAGGAACCAACCATGTGTGATTGCATCTTCTGCAAAATTGCCAACCACGAGATCCCCTCGACCGTCGTCTACGAGGATGACCAGGTCATCGCGTTCGACGACCTCAATCCCCAGGCGCCGGTCCACACGCTCGTGATCCCCAAGAAGCACTACAGCGATATCGCCGATAACGTGCCGGCCGAGACCATGGGCGCCATGGCTCACGCCATCCAGGAGGTCGCTAAGGCCAAGGGCTTGGAGGACGGTTTCCGCGTCATCTCCAACAAGGGCGTCAACGCCGGCCAGACCGTCATGCACTTCCACATGCACGTTCTCGGCGGCAAGAACCTGGGCGAGAACCTCATCTGAGGACGCACGGCCCGTCGACTTGGCTGCCTTTGGAGTAATCTATGCAGCTTTCTCAACTCGAATACCTTCAAGCTGTAGCGAACTATGGCGGCGTGCGCAAAGCGGCTCGCGCCGTTCACGTGAGTCCGCAGGCCGTTTCGTCGGCAATAAAAAAGTTGGAATCTGAGTATCAGATTGTTTTGCTCGACCGATCGGCGGGGGAGGCTGTTTTGTCTCCGGCGGGCAGAGAATTTGCGCATCGTGCACGCGTGATCCTGGCGCAAGTCGACGATCTCAAAAAGTACGCTCAATCGGGGAACGGCGGCGTTTCGCCCGACGGCCATTTCCGTCTTTACGCCCCCTGTCTTCACGGGCGGGGGCGTCTTTTTTCCGAAAACTGGTACGACTCGTTTGAAAGCTCGCACCCTCAGATTCACCTTGATGTTTGGCATCAGCCAACGGCCACATGCTTTGAATCACTTGTGCTTGGCATTTCGGATGCGGCCATCTCATTTGAGGAACCAAGGGATAGTGTCCTTTCTTCGAAATACTTGGGTGAAAAGGACCTCAAGGTTCTTTCATGCCCAGCTGGTCATCAATCTGTTGACGCTATGACCATTCGTGAGTTACTGGGCGGCAGGCTCGCTGTTCCCATTAATTTGTCACCCTGTCTCAATGCAATCAATCAATGCCCCGAAGCCCAGCTGGTTAATTTCCGCTTTCGCGATGTCGAATACGGAAACAGGGCGCAGACTGAGTTTCTTCAAGCCGGGGGATTGATATTGAGCTTTTCTGGCTCTTCTCTCGCATCAGATGGACTGGAAGTGAGCGAGTGTTCCATTGAAGGCTCGCATGACGTAGCCTTGCCCATCTACTTTTGCTATCGACAAAATGCCTGGACCGATCGACACCAGACGGTATTTCTTCACCTATTGCGTCACCTTGCTTCGTGAGGCCATTTGGCCTCGTGGCGTCAAGTGAATGTTGACGCCTTGTAACACATGACTGACGGCTCTGCCCTCATGCTTTTCCAAGATTCCGATTTTAGATTGCTGACTCTTGGAGGGCGGAGTATGAAAAACCGTACGGTTTTGCTTTATATGACGTTCGTTTTTCTGTCGAACTTCAGCACCATCTTGTATTTTCTGACGGTTTACCTTGAATTCGTCGGATTCTCGATGGTGGCGATTTCTGGCATGATGATTGCATATCAAGTGAGCAAGTTCATCCTTGAAGTTCCCACTGGCTATATTGCTGATAGGTTTGGACGAAAGACAAGCGGCCTCGTTGGCGTCGTGGGAATGCTTGGATACTACGCCGCCCTGCTTCTCGTCCGTTCTCCTCTGCTTTTAATCGGTGCGTTTGCTCTTAAAGGTTTTGCCGTTGCATGTGTGAGCGGATCCATCGAAGCGATTTACATTGACAGCGTCTCTCAGGACCAACTCGTGAGACTTAATATCGTTGAGCGATTTGTCTTCTATACGTCTTATGCCCTCTCCGCTTGTGTGGGCGGTTTCATTTCGTCTGTCGGTGCATATCTCATTGGTCTTTCGGCAGATACCATCGCAATGGTGTTGACGTTGGTTGTCGTTGTCTGCATTCCTGAGATGCAAAGAGGGAGCACTGCGGGGACACCTGAGCGTGGAATTAGCCCGAAGATGATCGGTGCTGCTATTGCGTGTAATGGCATTCTTCGTTCAGCGTTCATCATGGACTGTTCTCAGGCATTTGCTTTTGTCGCCCTGGAAGACTTTTTCTCGCTGCTGCTTGCGGGTCGCGGAATGAATGCCGTCGCTTCGGGCGTGACCATTGCGATCCAGCTCCTTGCCTCCGCCTCCATAGGGTTTATCGTGCCCAGTGTGATTGCTCATGTCGACAAGGGCCGTTTTGCGCGTATTTGCGGCATCGTGCGCCTTTCCCTGACTGCTCTATTTTTGATTCCCTTTACTCCGGTCTATTTGCTGCCCGTGTTCTATGTGTTGCAGACGGTCGCCTACTCGTTATTTGCTCCAATTAAATACTCAATTTTTCAAAATGCTGCCGATTCTTCGATGCGCTGTTCACTGATTTCGGTTCAAAGCCAGATGGCGGCGGTGGGTGCCATCCTTTTCTATCTGTTCAATGCTGCGTTGAGCAGCATCGCGGACATTCGAGTCATATTGCTTGTCGCGCTCGGGATTTCTTCTTTGGTGTATATCCCCGCGCTATTTCGTCTTACAAGTCAAAGGCCATGCGTATTTAGGCACCGATAACTTATATATCAACGCAATAAACCCGAGCGCGAGGGCGTTTGGGTTTATTATTGAAGCGTATGTAACCTGGCGGCGCCACACCGCCTGTTAGTAGGGAGACACATGAACGTTCTGGTCGTCAACGCGGGATCTTCGACCCTTAAGTATCAGGTCATCGATACCAAGTCCCACAAGGTGTCCGCAAAGGGCTCCTGCGAGCGCGTCTGCTTTACCGGCGGTACCTTCACCCACGCTGCCAACGGTTCCAAGAAGGTGACCGAGAACATCGAGTTCCCCGACCACAAGGTCGCCATCGAGGTCGTTCTGAAGGACCTCGAGGCCAACGGCGTCAAGATCGAGGGCATTGGTCACCGTATCGTTCAGGGTGGCTGGTACTTCGGCGATTCCTCCCTCGTCGACGAGGACGTCCTCGCCAAGATCCGCGAGGTCGCTCCGCTGGCGCCGCTGCACAACAACCCCGAGGCCAACGTTATCGAGTACTGCCTGGAGCAGTATCCCGACCTGCCCAACGTCACGGTCTACGACACCGCTTTCCACTTCAACATGCCCGAGGTCGCCAAGACTTACGCCCTGCCCAAGGACGTCTGCGACAAGCTGCACATCCGTAAGTACGGCGCCCACGGCACCAGCTACCGTTACATCTCCAAGAAGGTCGCCGAGATGACCAACGGCGAGGCTCGCAAGGTCGTCGTGTGCCATATCGGCTCCGGCGCTTCCCTGTGCGCCATCGAGGACGGCAAGTGCATGGACACCACCATGGGCCTCACCCCGCTCGACGGCGTCATGATGGGCACCCGCTGCGGCTCCATCGACCCGGCTACCGTGTGCTACCTGCAGCGCGAAGGCGGGTACACCTTCGACGAGGTCGATGAGATGATGAACAAGAAGTCCGGCCTTTTGGCTGTGACCGGCGGCAAGACCAACGACTGCCGCAACGTCGAGGAGCTCGCCGCTGCCGGTGACCCCGAGGCTCAGCTCGCCTTCGATATGTTCGTCTACAAGATTGCCGCCAAGGCTGCCGAGATGGCCACTTCCATGTGCGGCATGGACACCCTGGTCTTTACCGCCGGCATCGGCGAGCACGCTCCGGCTGTTCGCGCCGGCGTTGCCGACCGTCTGGCCTTTATGGGCGTCAAGATGGATCATGCGCGCAACGCCCTGCGTGGTGACGGCGCTTGGTGCCTGTCTGCCAAGGATTCCAAGGTCAAGATTTTCGTCATTCCCACGGACGAGGAGTTCATGATCGCTTCCGACGTCGAGCGCATCGTCAACGGCAAGTAATTGCAAGAGGGGAGGGGCTGGACGACCGAGTGCCGTTCGGCCCTTCTTTTGTGCTCGTTGGGCGATATGCCTGATAGCTATTTATTAAGTTATGATAACTTCTTATTAACATGCGGCCGCCTTAAGGGGTCTGCGTCGACCGTATTGCACTGCAAAGGAGTCTCATGAACGTACTTGTTGTCAACGCCGGCAGCTCAAGCCTCAAATATCAGCTTTTGGATACCGATACCCGCGAGGTTTTCGCCAAGGGCAACTGCGAGCGTATCGGATCGGACATGGGCATCTTTGGCCACTCCGAGAACGGTGGCGCTAAGCAGACCGAGGAGGTCCCTTTCCCCGATCATCGCTCTGCTATCGCTCGCGTGCTCGAGGAGCTCGAGAAGACCGACTTTACGATTGATGGCATTGGGCATCGTATCGTTCAGGGCGGCTGGCACTTCGATGATTCCGCGGTTGTCGACGACGAGGTTATGGCCAAGATTCTTGAGGTGGCACCGCTTGCTCCGCTGCACAACTACGGCGAGGCCGCAGCGATTGAGTATTGCCGTGAGAAGTATCCGGAGCTGCCCAACGTGGCGGTCTTCGACACCTCGTTCCACATGACCATGCCCGAGGTTGCCTACACCTACGCGCTGCCCAAGGACGTTTGCGACAAGTACCACGTGCGCAAGTACGGCGCCCACGGCACGAGCCACCGCTATGAGTGGATGATGGCCAAGGAGATCCTGGGTTCGCGCTGCCACCGCCTGCTTTCGTGCCATCTGGGCAACGGTGCTTCGCTCGCTGCTATCGAGGACGGCGTGTGCCGCGACACCACGATGGGTCTCACGCCGCTCGATGGCCTGATGATGGGCACCCGTTGTGGTTCCATCGACCCGGCCACCGTGTGCTACCTGCAGCGCGAGGGCGGCTACAGCTACCAGGAAGTCGATGACATGATGAACAAGCAGTCTGGTCTGCTTGCCATCTCGGGCATCTCCAACGACGCCCGCGACATCCGCACGCGCGCCTCCGAGGGCGACGAGCGCTGCCTGCTCGCCTTCGATATGTTCGCCTATAAGGCCATGCAGCAGGCCGGTTCCATGATCGCTTCCATGGCGGGCGTGGACACCATTACCTTTACCGCCGGCATCGGCGAGAACGACTGGTCGATCCGCAAGGCCTTCTGCGACTGCTTTGAGTGGCTGGGCGTGCGCATCGACAACAACAAGAACCGCGAGGCCGTGGGCAACGGTCCGCAGGTCATCAGCGCTGCCGGCTCCGCCGTCACGGTCATGGTCATCCCCACCGACGAGGAATACATGATCGCCCACGACGTCGAGCGTCTGACCGGTAGCAACTAGCGCATTCGTCTGCAATTGAGAGAAAGGCCTCCAGAGCAACGAGCTCCGGAGGCCTTATTTGATGGACGAGACGAGCGGGGCGGAAACTCCATCCCACAATCAGCCTTCAAACCGGGACACATTTTCCGGAAGGCCAGAAATCGGAACGCAGTCTATCTTATGGCTCCAAAGTGGTCATTACCTGCAACGCATACGCTCTCAGCAACGTCGCCCATCCATCCAAATTCTCAGCCCCAGCTCGTAGCCAAGCCGCCGTCCACCCCAGATTCCCTGAATGCCACGTGATAGTAGAAGGCCGCACAGGTTAACCCCTGAAAACATTCCGCAGACCAGAAACGCCCCCGTTCGTAGCTCCGAAGGAGCAGAACGGGGGCGTTTCATTGGTCGAGGACGTTTTCAGGGGTTAACCTGTGCGGCCTTCGGGCGAGTACGTCCGCTACTCAGCCATCTGAGCCTGGACGGCGGTGATGGCCACGACACCCACGATGTCGTCGGCAGAGCAGCCGCGCGACAGGTCGTTGACCGGCTTGGCGATGCCCTGCAGGATGGGGCCGTAGGCGTCGGCACCGGCGAAGCGCTGGACCAGCTTGTAGCCGATGTTGCCGGCCTCGAGGTCGGGGAACACGAGCACGTTGGCCTTGCCGGCAACGGAGGAGCCGGGAGCCTTGAGCTGGGCGACGGTGGGGACAATAGCGGCATCGAGCTGCAGGTCGCCGTCGATGGCGAGCTCGGGAGCCTTCTCCTTGCAGAACTTCACAGCCTCCTGGACCTTCTTGGCGACCTCGCCGCCAGCGGAGCCCATGGTGGAGTAGGAGAGCATGGCCACGTGCGGCTCAACGTTGCCCATGAAGGTGGACCAGGAGTGAGCGGAGGCGATGGCGATCTCGGAGAGCTCGTCGGAGGACGGGTTGATGTTGAGGCCGCAGTCGGCGAAGATCAGCGTGCCGTCAGTGCCGAACTGCGGGGTGTCGGTGCACATCACGAAGAAGGCCGAGACCAGCTTGGTGCCCGGGGCGGTCTTGAGGATCTGAAGCGCGGGGCGCAGGGTGTCGGCGGTGGAGTGGCAGGCGCCGGAGACCAGGCCGTCGGCATCGCCCATCTTGACCATCATGGTGCCAAAGTAGGTGGCGTCCA
Source organism: uncultured Collinsella sp. (assembly GCA_900554325.1). Lineage (GTDB taxonomy): Bacteria > Actinomycetota > Coriobacteriia > Coriobacteriales > Coriobacteriaceae > Collinsella. Next base: position 5,609 of record USHA01000026.1, on the reverse strand, counting down.
TCACCTGGGCGCGAGCCTGCTCGATGGTAACGCCCTTCTTGGCGCGGAGCTCGGCAAACTTCTGCGCGTACTCCTCGTGCTTCTCGGCATTGCGCGGGTCGATGACGGTAGCGCCGGGAACGTTGATCTCGTCGGGGTTGCCCAGGATGACGATCTTTGCCAGGCCCTCCTCGATGATTTTGGTGGCCGCGACGATAGTGCGCGGATCCTCGCCCTCGGGCAGGACGATCGTCTTAAGGTCGGCCTTGGCGGCAGACTTCATACGGTTTAGGAAATCGCTCATGTTACTCCTTACAAGCGTTTCGCTAAGCTCCAGGCACCCGGCTGTTCACGAATAAACCCGCTGCTAGCGGGTTTACCTTTCAATTATGTACGCCGCGGTGCTTGAGCTTTCCTTGTGTGGCAAGCTCATTATAGGACGCATTAGCGCTATAATCGCTCTGATAAATATGTCTCGAAGAATGTTCGAGAAAAGCCCAGCTAACGAGCCCGTGGCTTTTGACAAGGAGTATCGATGCAGATTACCTCAGGCCTGCCTGAAGGCTTTAACGCCGGCGCGTACGACATGATTGTCGTCGGTGCTGGATATGCCGGTGCCGTTTGCGCCCGCCGTCTTGCCGAGACCATCGGCTATCGTGTTGCCGTTTTGGAGCGCCGTAGCCACATTGCGGGCAATGCCTATGACTGCACTGACGAGGCCGGAATCCTGATCCACGAGTACGGTCCGCATATCTATCACACTTTTAACGAGCGCGTGCACAATTTCCTGTCGCGCTTTACCAAGTGGACGGATTATCAGCACAAGGTGCTCGCCAACATCAACGGTACCCTTATGCCCGTGCCCTTCAACCATGCGAGTCTCAAGCTCGCCTTTGGTGACGAGCGCGGCGAGGAGCTGTATCAGAAGCTCGTGGAGACCTTTGGCAAGGATGTCAAGGTGCCCATTATGGAGCTGCGTAAGAAGAACGACCCGGATCTTGCCGAGGTCGCCGATTACGTCTACGAGAACGTCTTTTTGCATTACACCATGAAGCAGTGGGGCCAGACGCCCGATCAGATCGATCCCTCGATCACCGGCCGCGTTCCCGTCTTTGTGGGCGATGATGACCGCTACTTCCCGCAAGCTCCCTTCCAGGGCATGCCGCAGGAGGGCTACACGGCGCTCTTTGAGCACATGCTCGACCACGACCTGATCGACGTGTTCTGCGACGTGGACGCCCGTGACCTCTTTGAAATCGACGAGACTACCGTCAAGATCGACGGCAAGGTCTATGGTGGCGAGATCGTCTACACCGGTCCGCTCGATGAGCTGTTCAATCTCGATCTGGGCGCGCTACCGTACCGCACGCTCGACATGAAGTTCGAGACGCTCGATATGGACCAGTTCCAGCCCGTGGGCACCGTCAACTACACCACGAGCGAGGACTACACGCGCATTACCGAGTTCAAGAACATGACCGGTCAGATCCTGCCCGGCAAGACCACCATCATGAAGGAGTATTCCAAGGCCTATACGCCCGGCTCGGGCGAGACGCCGTACTACGCCATTCTTGAGCCTGAGAACCGTGAGCTCTATGAGCGCTATCTTGAGCGCGTCCAGAACCTGACGAACTTCCACCCGGTGGGTCGTCTGGCCGAGTATCGTTACTACGATATGGACGCTGTGACCAATTCCGCCCTCGATCTTTCGGATGAGATTATCGCCTGCCATGCATAAAGTCATAACATTCGGTATTCCCTCGTATAACGCCGCCAAGGACATGGACCATTGCATCACCTCCATCTTGGAGGGGAGCAATTACGCCACCGATATCGAGATTATCGTGGTGGACGACGGCTCCAAGGACGAGACGGCCGATAAGGCCGATGAGTGGGAGGCGCGTTATCCCGGTATCATTCGCGCGGTACACCAGGAGAACGGCGGCCACGGTATTGCCGTCCTTTCGGGTCTGCGCGAGGCACAGGGCACCTACTACAAGGTTGTTGATTCGGACGACTGGCTTGACGGCGCTGCCCTTTCGACCATGCTGTCGATTCTGCGTGGCTTTGAGGAGCGCGACCAGCGCGTTGACCTGTTTATCTCGAACTACGTGTACGAGAAGGTTTACGAGGGCACGCATACCGCTATTGGCTACAAATTTGCCCTGCCGCGCAAGAAGATCTTTTCCTGGGATCAGATCGGTCATTTCCGCCTGGACCAGAACCTACTCATGCACAGCCTGTGCTATCGCACGGATGTGCTGCGCGAGTCCAACCTTCCCATGCCGCCGCACACGTTCTATGTGGACAACATCTACGCCTACGTGCCGCTGCCGCGTTGCAAGACCATGTACTACGCCGACATCGACCTCTATCGCTACTTTATCGGTCGCGAGGGCCAGAGTGTCAACGAGGCCACGATGGTCAAGCGTCTGGACCAGCAGTTCCGTGTGACGCGCATCATGATGGAGTCGTACCACCTGTACAGCGATGTTGAGTCGTCGCGTCTGCGCTCGTACATGATGGGCTATTTCACCATGATGATGGCGATCTGCTCGGTGCTCACCAAGCTTTCCGAGGAAGATTGCGCCGACGAGCGCCTAAAGACGCTGTGGAATGATTTGAAGGCCTACGACGAGCGCATGTATCGTCGTGCCCGCTACGGCGTGGTCGGGTTCTTCACCAATCTGCGCGGACGGGCCGGAGACAAAACCACACTCGGCCTATACCGTCTTGCCTCAAAGATCTTCAAATTCAACTAGCTGCCGAGTAATCGCTGCTGATAGGTTGACTGGGCCCCTTGGCCTTTAGTTTGCTACTGCGAACAGTCCTGCTCGCACGGAAAGCACATTAAGTGCTTTCCGGCTCGTGCGGAACTTGTATCAAACTAAAGGCCAAGGGGCCTCTGCTATAAGAATCGATTGTCAGGTTATTTGAATTTGAAGATCTTCGACGCGCGGTACACAGGGGCCTGGGCTGAAAAAATATTAGTTGGTAGTCGGTCGGAGGCGGGCGGGCATTACGTTTGTCGCGAGTTCCGCATGCAAAGAAGGCCACTTAATGTGGCCTTCGTCTTGCATAGGACTGTAGAGCAGCAAACGTAATGCCCGCCCGCCTCCGACCGACGGTCGAGTGAGATTACTTCGCAGCACCTGGGATTCCGTGGGAGGTTTTGGCGGTTTTGGCTCCGTTTACGATGGCGGTTTCCAGGGCCCTTACGGCGAGCATGCCCAGCAGGTCTAGGGGAACGGCGGCGCTTGCCTGGGCGCCCAGTTTGCCGCTGGCGAGGGTGTAGATGGTGTCGCCGTCGTTGGTGGTGTGTGTGGGGCGGATGGCGTGTGCGTAGGCGTCTGCGGCCATCTGGGAGACCTTGGTGGCTTGTGCCTTAGTGAGTTCCACGTTGGTGACGATGCAGCTGATGGTGGTGTTGGTGCGGTCGAGCGGCATCTGCATGGATCCGGCGGCGGCAAAGGCTGCGAGTTCCATGTCGACGATCTGGTCGCTATCGGCTGCGGCGCGCATGCCGGCGACCCACTCGCCGGTGAAGGGGTCGACAACGTTGCCGCAGGCGTTGACCGAGACCACGGCGCCCACCTTGATGGGGCCGAGTGCCACGGCGGCAGCTCCAAGGCCGGCCTTCATGCAGGTGGCAGGCCCCATGAGCTTACCCACGGTAGCGCCCGTGCCGGCGCCTACGTTGCCCTGTTCGAGCTTGGTGGGGGTGTGGTCGAGTGCTTCGCGCACGGCGGCGATGCCGGCCTCAATGTCGGGGCGCACGGTGGGGTTACCAAAGGCGAGGTCGAAGATACAGCTGGAGCACACGATAGGCACCTGCGTGGGGCCGACGGGAAGGCCGATGCCGCGGCTCTCAAGCTCGCGAGCGACGCCGCTTGCAGCCTCGAGGCCAAAGGCCGATCCACCCGAAAGGCAGACGGCGTGGACCTTGTCGACGGTGTTCTCGGGTCGCAGCAGGTCGGTTTCGCGCGATGCTGGAGCACCGCCGCGAACGTCAACGCCGCCGGTGGCGCCCTCGGGTGCCACGATTACGGTGCAACCGGTGCCGGCCTCCTCGTCCGTATAGTTGCCATAGCAAAAGCCATCGACATCGCAGACGTCAATGGCCTCGAGCAGTGTATCCATGTTTAACTCCTATCGGTTTTCCGCCGCGCCTTGTGCCCGGTCGGGATCCGTACGGTACGCCAAAATTGTAGGCGCCGGGGGATACCCAGCGCCAGATGCAATTACGAGAGTTTTTGAATCGCGCGCGCGACGCGGGCGATGGGTAGGCCCACCACGTTATAGAAGTCGCCCGAAATATCGTGCACGAGCATGCGTCCTCCTGTGCCCTGAATGCCGTAGGCGCCGGCCTTGTCCATGGGCTCACCCGAGGCGACGTAGTGCTCGATCTGCTCGTCGGTGAGCTCGTAGAACGTCACGTCGGTCACATCGACAAAGGACAGGCTTTCGGCGGCATGCGGGGCGGCCGTATCGCCTGCCTTAACGATGCAGGCGCCGGTTGCGACCTGGTGCGTGCGGCCCGAAAGCTCACGGAGCATAGTGCGCGCCTCGTCCTCGGTTGCCGGCTTGCCCAGAATCTTGCCGTCAAAGGTGACGATGGTGTCGGCCGCGACCGTCAGCTCATTGGGCTCGGCATGTTCGGCGGCAACGGCGGCGGCTTTGGCGCGTGCTAAGCGTTCAACGAGCGTAAGCGGGGCCTCGCCATCAAACGGCGTTTCGTCGATATCGGCAGGAATGATGCGAATGTCATAGCCCGCCTCGCGCATCAACTCGATGCGGCGCGGTGATTGCGAAGCCAAAATCATAGCTGAATGCCCTCGGCGACCTTCTCGACGGCCTTGTCGCCGGCGAGCGTGCGCAGCAGCTCCAATGCAAAGGGGAGGGACTGTGCCATGCCGCTGGCAGTGATGATGTTGCCGTCTTGCGTGACCTTCTCGCCGGTATAGGCGCCTTCGGGGAAGCTTTTCTCAAAGCCAGGGAAGCACGTGGCATGGCGCCCCTCGAGCAGGTCGAGCTCGCCCAGGATAAACGGGGCGGCGCAGATGGCGGCGACGTGCTTGGTTGCGGCGAACTCGCAGACCACGTCGCAGACGCGCTGATCTGCGCGCAGGTTGGTGGCACCGGGCAGGCCGCCGGGCAGCACGACGCAGTCGTACTCGTCAAAGTTGATCTCATCAAAGAGCGCATCGCAGGTCACGGGGATCTGCAGCGAGCTTACGACCTCACGCGTGGGCATGATCGAGACGAGCGTGGCACGCACGCCGCCGCGACGCATGACATCGACCATGGTCAAGCATTCAATAGTTTCAAAGCCATCGGCGGCGAGAACGGCAACGCTGGGCATGAGGGTTCCTTTCATAGGCGGCATACGATTAGCCGTCTTATACCCCGAAGACCTCCGCTTGCCACGCTCGATTTCCCAATGATTTTTCTGAGCAATGATTAAGTGGCTAGTTGCGCCTAAGGTGGACGACGGTCTCGCAGTGGAAGGTTTGCGGGAATAGGTCAACTGGCGTGATCTTTACGGGGGAGAAGGTGCCTTCTTCGACAAAGCGTTTGAGATCGCGCGCCAGGGTGGCCGGGTCGCAGCTCACGTAGGCGACATCGCGGGC
>USHA01000025.1 GCA_900554325.1 uncultured Collinsella sp. | reverse complement strand
GAACCCCCATTGACGGAACCAGAATCCGCTGTCCTGCCATTAGACGACATCCCAAGGTGATGCGCGTCACGCCTCAGCGCGAGGAAATACTATACGGAATCGTCTCTCTTCGCGCAAGCCCCAAACGCAAAGTTTTTTGAGTTTGTGGACGTATTACGAACGCAGCAGCTCAGAATACGACCTTGTGGCTATCCGGCGAACGAGCGCGGGGTGATGCGAGACGAAAATCAAGCCGAACCTCATCTGAACTTGCAGATGCAGGATCTGACGCCACAGCTCCGCCTGCGTCACCAGATCGAGCATCGCCGTCGATTCGTCGCATATCAAAATCGCCGGGCGCGTCATGAAAGCGCGCACAAGGCAGAACCTCATGAGTTCCCCACCAGAGAGCTCATGAGGCAGACGGTCGAGCCAGCCCCTGTGAATTCCAAAGCGCTCAAGAAGCTCTTGCGTCCACGGAGCATCGAAATCACCCGCCTCGGCAAGTGATGCCTCCATGCGCATACGGGGATCGAAGGCCTTCTCGGGATGCTGGGAGATGAGCTGCACGCGCCGCGGCGAACGCCCCCTCTCCCCTGCAGATGCCCCCTCGACACGCACCGATCCAGCTGAGGGCTCCATATACCCCGCAAGCACGCGGCAGAGGGTCGTTTTCCCCGCACCAGATGCCCCCAGAAGCGCCACGCGCTCGTTGGCGCGAACCGTAAGCTCAACGTCGGCAAAGAGCGGCTCCTTCGCAGCGTATGCGAAGGAGAGACCGTGAGCCTCCAGAAGCACCGGCTCTGCCGCATCGGGGCTCCCAGGTGGCAACGAAGCCCCCACGGCGTCATCCGGGTCACCAACTCCCCCACCTACCCCATGGAGGGCAATGAGCTCGCGACACAAGGCCTGCGAAAACGGATCCTCGAGCAAATGCGGGTTGGCGAAGCAGCGGGCCGCAGTCTCCTCAACCACGCGCCCATCCTTGAACACCGCAATGCGGTCCGCAACACGCACCGCCAGCTCAAGATCGTGCGTGATGAGGATGACGCCCGCACCGGTATCGGCAAATGCCCGAAGATCATCGACAGCCCGTACGGAAAGTTCGACGTCAAGTCCAGGCGTGGGTTCATCGGCAATCAAAAGGCGCGGCTCCTCCATAAGGGCGCACATGAGCAGTACGCGACGCGCCATGCCGCCCGAGAGCTCATGGGGATACATTTGCTCGACCTCGGGTGCCAGGCCATACAGCTCGAACAGTTCCCGCTGACGAACCTCGCGGCGGCAACGGTCGCGCAGCCGCTCCGCACGCGTAACGCCTCGCGGAGCGCCCTGAACCTGCCTGCCCACCCGCATGAGCGGGTCGAGATGCGACACACTCTGAGGAACGAGGCTTACACCGCTGCCCCTCAAACGTGCAAGCGAGCGGGCATTCATTTGCTCGCCATCGAACCAGATTTCACCCGAGACCGTGGAATTTGGCTCATAGAGCCCCAGCAGCGCATCGGCGAGCACGGTTTTTCCCGAACCGCTTGCGCCCACGACCGCCACCATCTCCCCCTCGTGAACGGAAAGCGTGAGACCATGAAGGACTTCGCCCCTCGAACGCTGAGAAAAGATACGGCTCAGGCGGGACGAGGGCCCCGAGTTGCCCGCGCGAGCCTCACCGCGTGAATCGCGCGTCTCAACGCAAGCGGCGGCGTACCGGTCAAATGAAACCGTTAGCCCCTCGACCGTGAGAAGATGGTGGCTGCCCGGATGATGAGATGACGGTGCGTGCGTATGGTTGTGGTGCCGCTCAGTGTCGGCATGGCGCTCCCCATGCTCTCCTGTGCCACACGGCGAATTCCCGCCCTCCCGACAAGCGGAGCGACGCAAGCACGGAGCGGCAGATTGGTCGGTCATCTCTCCCCCTTACTCCTGCGACGTGCGTGCGTCGATGAGACGCCTCAAGCTTGAGCCGAGCATATCGAACAAGGCGACGCAGGCAACCAGCGCCGCACCCGGCAAGACCGCAAGCCACCAAGCGCCAGCCGTGAGATATCCCATCGACTCGGACAAGATCACGCCAATGGCGGGCTGGTCGGGCGAGAGGCCAAATCCCAAAAACGTGATAGATGCCTCATGCAAGATCGCATGAGGAAACGCCAAAACCGCCCCAACAATGAGCTGCGGGGCAATCGCCGGAATGAGGTGACGCACGACCACGCGCGGCCAAGAGACGCCCAGGGCAGCACTCGCCTCAAGATACGGTTCACGCTTTGCCTGCAGCAACTCCGCCCGCAGCAATCGGGTCAAACTCGGCCAATGCGTGAGCGCGACGCCAATCGTCACGCCCCAAAACCCACGTCCGAGCGCATAACTTATGAGCAACAACAGCACGATATGCGGAACGCCCATTACGAGGTCCGTGAGCCATGAGACGGCCGCATCGGCCGCTCGCCCCCCAAAGGCGGCGAGTACGGCCAGGACAAGCGAGATACAGGTCGTGACGACCGAGGCCAACAGCCCGACGAACAGGGACGTTGACAAGCCTGCGAGGGTACGCAGCAGCATGTCCCTGCCCATCTGATCCGTCCCAAAGGGATGCGCGTATGACGGAGGCAGCATTTTAGACGCGAAGTCGGTGACGGAGGCTCGGGCGGCCACCACTCCCCCCGCAATGGCGACGACGAGTAGCACGGAGATGCACAGCGTGCACGCAGCCACAAGGCGCACGCGATTGTCCATTGCACGTGATGCGGGACGATGGAACACGGTCGGACCGTCGCGACGGGAGCTCCCCGAGCCCTCCGTGCGCAAGGTATCAGTGGGCGGCATGGGGCTTCCCCTCTCGCATGCGCGGATCGACAAAGGCATACAGCACGTTCGCAATCGCATTGCCCGCGAATACAAATGCGGCGCTACCAAGCGCGATACCCACGAGCAAGGGCGCGTCACCGCCCAAACCCGCCGTCACCGCCGCCTGACCCAACCCAGGATAGGAAAACACCTGTTCGACCAATACCGAGCCTCCAAAAATCTCTCCAACAGAGGCGAACTGAAGCGTCAAGGCGGGCAGAATCAAATTGCGAAAACCATGGCGCAGCAAAACGTCGCGACCCGATTCACCGCGAGCACGCACAAAGCGAACGTAATCGCTCTCCAGCACGTCAACGACCTTTTCACGCGTATGGAGGGCGATGCTGGGAAGTCCGGTGACCGAGAGGGTGAGCACCGGTAGGGCCACATGACGCACACGCTCGAACAGGGAGATGTCCGAAACGCTTGCGCCAATGGGTGCCGAGAAACCAATGGGAAACCATCCGAGGGCGACGGAAAAGACCATAAGCGCGACGATTCCCACCCAAAAAGCGGGCGTGGACGAGAGCGCGATGCACGCTCCGCGGACCACTCGATCAACCGGGCCGTCACGATGCGCGCCCGCCGCAATGCCGAGGGTCACGCCAAGGACACCCGACAGCAACCATGCGCTCACCATGAGCACGAACGAACTTGCGAAACGCTCCCCTACCACGTGGATGACCGGCGCGTTATACCGAAGACTCGTGCCCCAATCACCCACGACCACGCCTTGAGCCCACAGGACATACCGCTCCCAAAACGGCGCGCCCGACCCCCAGTGCGCGGCGAGCTGGGCCCGCTTGGCGGCGCTCATGCCCAAGAGCGCCTGCTGTCCCACGTTCGCCTGAACCGGATCGATGGGAGAAGCCGCCACGAGCGCGAACGTGACGAAGCTGACGGCAATCATCAGCGCGCAGAACCTCAGCACCTCGCGCAAAGCGAACCGCCCCGCAAGGCCCACATCCAGATGCCTCACGTTATGCCCAGCTCCACGTGTCCACGTTGTTCACCAGCGACCAGCCGTGCCCATGGGGGTGCGGCTTTTGATGGGCGACATCCAGCCCCTCGCGCTTGAAATACAGGTGGTCGACGTTGGCGATCCATGCCCACGTCGCGGCGCCCTTGGGTGCCACGCCCTCAGTTCCGTCCCACATCGCCTTTTTCCAGAACTCATACGACGCCTCGACATCCGTCTGCGCGAGCGCTTGGTCGAGGTACGCATCGACAGTCTCGTTCTCATAGCAGCTGTAATTGCCCCAGCCCGTGGAATAATGCAGTTCATAGACCTCAACCGGCGAGTTCGAGCCCCAGCCCCACAGGATGGGCTGGCTAAATTGCCGAGGATAGATCTCGTCCCAGCTCCCGCCTCGAGGCGTCACCTCAAGGCCGAGTTCGCTCATCTGATTGGCGAATTCATTCGCCAGCGCCTGGCGCACGGAGTCGTCGGACGAATACCATATGTCGAAGGCGGCGCGCACGCCATCACGGCTCCGAACACCATCCTCGCCGCGGAGCCAACCCGCCTCCTCGAGCAGACGGTTGGCCTGCTCGCGATCGAAATCGACCTGCATGTCGTCGCTCGACCACGGCATGCCGTCGCCGACCGAATACGCAACCTTGCCGTACCCGTCTAGCACCTGCTCGATCATGGACTCACGGTCTATACCGCAGTTGATGGCACGACGGATCGCAAGGTCGCAGGTCACGTCATTGCCCATCTCATACGCAATGTCGCCCTCGAGCACCTTGGTCTGGCCGGAAGGCACCGTCGGAAGCGAGACACCACGCGAGTCGACCGTCTCGTACGCCACAAGCTCATATCCATCAAAGGACTGATGGGCATGCGTGGCGTACGTATAGGCGATGTCGACCTCGCCCTTCTGCACCGCGGCGAGCGCGGCATCCTCATCCATGAACACCACGACCACGCGCTCCATAGTCGGCGTCGTACCGTAGTAATCGGGATTGGAGGCGAACACGACCTGCTGCCCCTTGTCCCAACGCTCCAAGACATACCGGCCCGATCCAATGGGCTGCGCACCGTACCCCTCGCCATATGCGTGCTCCGGCACGATACCGAGAACGGCAAGCGTGTACAGCAGGGCATTATACGGTTTGTTGAGGTGAAGCTCGACAACCGTATCGCTCACGGCGACGGCGGTGTCGACCATGGAAAGATCTGCCTCCGAGGCCGAGCTTTGGATAACGCCGTTGACCGTAAAGGCGACGTCGCGAGCGGTAAGAGGCTCGCCGTCCGTAAACAAGACATCGTCGCGAATGGTGAACGTCCAAACAAGGCCATCGTCCGAGCACAGGTACTCGGTAGCCAAATCGCTCACGATGTTGAGCTGTTCATCGGTTGTCACGAGCGTCGACTGAATAAGCGGCTCATGCACGTGCTCGCCGCAGCCCCACGAGACGAGCGGATCGAATCCCGCGGCAGGCTCGCTCGTCGCGTTCATGGCGACGACGACCTGCGAGTGCCCACTGGAATCGGTGGACGGGCCGCTCCCCGTAGTCTCATCGGACGATGAGCACCCCGCGAGCACGCACGCCACGGCAAAGGCCGTTCCAGCGGCGGAACCGGCGAGAAGCCCCCTACGGCTGCATACCGGACATCGTCCATCAGCAAACTCGGGACGGGCAGGGGGCGTAATCAAAGCGCGGTGGGTCACGATAGCTCCTCAATAGTGTTACGCATATGTATATTCGTAATACTGGCAAGTGCCATGATACCACTGATGGATTGTCCTCGAGAGAAAAGATGGAGAGGCGCCTCGCCGCCTCGCAGACCCGAGGTGCCACCTCAACCCGCCGCCCGATCGACTCGACCGCCACGACCCGGCCCAGCAAATCCCGCTACAGACCGAGAAATTCGAGGAGCGCGGCCTTGTCGTTGGCAACGGTCCCGACGATCGTTGCCTCCAAGGCGCGCTTGAGCGCCGCCCCGACGTGCGGCCCAGGCGTCATGCCGCGCGCGATGAGGTCCCCGCCCGTCAAAGCGAGCGTCTTGATGCTAAATGCCTCGTGATTCGCCATGAGCTCGCGGCACATCTCGCGCATGCGCTCAATCTCGTCCACGTAGTAAAAGCAACTCGGGGCCTTGCCGAGGGTATCGGCGCGTTTGAGGTCGAACAGCTCGCCCATAAGACGAGCGGTGTCGACCCCCGGTGCCGAGAAGCGTTGCATCATGCGCAGCAAGTCAACGCGTTGCGGCCTGAGCGGCTGATCATGATACCGGATGAGAAGGGTCGCGTCGCGAATCAAATCGTTGCCACATGAGAGGCGCCGCATAATCGTCTTTGCCATGACCTCGCCACGCTCCGGGTGGCCGTAAAAGTGTCCACGCCCCCGGTCGTCAAGGGTAAACGTCTGGGGCTTGGCGATGTCGTGCAGCAGAGCCGCCCACATGAGCGACGCTGAGACGGGGGTATTGGGGTCCCCGCCGTCAATGCGAAAACTCGACAACTCCCCTGCAACCGTGAGAACGCGCGCAACGTGCTCGTACACATCGAAGGCATGGTATTTGGTGTGCTGGTCAAATCCGCGCGCTACGGCGAGCTCGGGAATCGCCGCACACATGACCTCGGGATACCGCACAAGGGCGTCACCCCCGCGGCGAGAAACGAGAATCCCCTCGAGCTCAATACCCACACGTTCACGTGCCACCTGGTCGAGCAACGGAGCACAAGACGCCAGTGCCATCGCCGTGGCAGCATCCATGGAGAAGTCAAGGCGGCAGGCAAAGCGCACGGCACGCAGCATACGCAACGCATCTTCCTCGAAACGACGACGGGGCTCCCCCACCGCGCGAATCTGCCTACGCTCTAAATCACCACGACCGTCATAGCGGTCGAGCAGCCCTCGCTCGGGATGCCATGCCATCGCATTGACGGTAAAGTCCCTGCGCGCCAGGTCGTCTTCAACGCAGGAGGCTCGTTGCACATCCTCGGGGTGACGGCCATCCGTATAGAATCCGTCCAAACGGTATGCCGTGACCTCAATGCGCTCTCCGCCGACGACGGCAGTGATGCCCCCGAATTTGATGCCCGACTCGATTACTGAGATCCCCGCGCCTCGCAGAGCCGCCGCGCTCTCCCCCCACGAACCGCTGCAACAGATGTCGATATCGTGACCGGACGTGCCCATAAGCGCGTCGCGAACCCAACCTCCAACAATCCACGCCTCGAGACCGGAAGCCTCGAGCGTGCGCAAGACCATGACCGCGGCATCGCTCGGCACCGCGCTGTTAAGGGCGCTCCCCGCAAAAGACATGTCCGTGGAATGCTGCATGGTCCTCCTTGCTCCTGCGCCCCAGTATACCAAGCATAAGACCCCATTATCCTCAATCTAATGGTGCAATTGGGGGCGTACCCCAATTGCACCAGTTGAACCAAAAGGGCGCCACCGGCGAGAGGCCGACGGCGCCCAAAAGAGGCAAGATCAAGGTCGAGAATTACTTGCGCTCGAGCTTGCGAACAGTGACGCGCTTGGAGTACTCGTCAACGCGGCCGAAGTCACCCAGACCAACGCTCTCGGCGACGTTGGCGCCGGTGGCCATGGCGAGCTTCATGGCCTCCTCGACATTGTCGCGATCCTTGTACCACTTGAGCAGGAAGGCGGCGAGGGTGCAGTCGCCGGCGCAGACGGAGGACACGAGCTTGATGTTGAACTCGCGCTTGGCGTACCAGATGTCCTCGCCGTTGGAGAAGTAGGCGTCGCCGCGGCTACCGCGGGTGAGCAGCACGTTCTGGACGCCGGCCTCATGGGCGAGCTTCATGGCGACGCGGACCTCGTCGTCGGTGTTCACCGGAACGCCGAAGATCTCACGCATCTCGTGATGGTTCGGCTTGATGAGCAACGGCTTCTTGGAGGCAAGCGTCTTGAGCTTGTCGGAGGAGAGGTCGAGGACCACGTCGGCGCCGCGCTCCTGGGCATGCTCCATGACCTGATCGAGGAAGTCCTTGGAGGCGCGGGGCGGAACGGAACCGGAGACGATCAGGCAGTCCATGCCGGTGCTGGTGTCGAGGATGTCGTAGAGCTCCTGCTCGTACTGAGGGGTAAGCGGGGCACCGGGGTTGAGGACGCCGTACTCGTGCTCGCCGTCGTTGATATAGGCGCAGATGCGCGTCACGCCGTCAATCCAGACCGGACGGCACAGGCAGCCGAGGTTCATGGTCTCCTCGACGATGAACTTGCCGGTGAAGCCGCCAAAGAAACCGAGGGCGACGGAGTCGACGCCGAACTTCTTGAGGGCGAACGACACGTCGAGACCCTTGCCGTTGGCGGTATAGCTGGCGGAGTTCGCACGAACGTTCTCATCGGGAACGAGCGCGGGGCCGGCGACCGTCATGTCAACGGCGGGATTGGCAGTCAGAGTGTAAAACATACAGCCTCCTAATCAGACGCACTGACCTCCATAGCGTAGCGCAAATGAAAGCAGAACATCGGCCACATAGGTGATAAATCGATTTATCGGCAAATATACAACAGCCGGCTGCAGTCCCTACCGCAGTGGAGGGGCGTGCAGCCGGCAATCTGCTCGTGCCTAGCGAGCGGCGGCCTCAAGCAACGCCTTGACTTCCTCGGCGGTTGAGCAGGCAAGCGCCTTCTCGGCAAGCTCATCGCACTCCGCCTTGGACCACTGGGAGATGGTCTTGCGGGCGCGAAGGATGGACGGCGCGGACATGGAGAACTCCTCCAGACCGAAGGAGATCAAAAGCGGCTCAAGAAGCGGATCGGCAGCGGCCTCACCGCACATGCCAACCATGATGCCGGCCTTGACGCCGCTCTCGATGATGTTCTTGATGGAACGGAGCACGGCAGGGTAGTACACCTGGTAGAGGTTGGAGATGCGGTCGTTGCCGCGGTCGGCGCACATGGTGTAACCGATAAGGTCATTGGTACCAATGGAGAAGAAGTCGGCCTCCTTGGCGAGCTTGTCGGCGATGAGGGAGGCGGCAGGAGTCTCCATCATGACGCCGACCTCGATGTTCTCATCGTACTTCAGGCCCTCGGCCTCGAGCTCGGCCTTGCACTCCTCGACGAGCGCCTTGACGGCACGGACCTCCTCGACGCAGGTCACGAGCGGGATCATGATCTTGACGTCGCCGAAGGCGCCGGCGCGCAGCAGGGCGCGGAGCTGCACCTTGTACTGATCGGCGTTCTCCAGGCAGTAACGCACGGCGCGGAAGCCCATGAAGGGGTTCTCCTCCTTCTCCATGTGGAGGTAGGGGATCTCCTTGTCGCCGCCCACATCGAGGGTGCGGATGATGACCGGCGCGCCCTTGAGGGCAGAGGCGACCTTGCGGTAAGCCTGGAACTGCTCCTCCTCGCTCGGGAGCTCAGTAGCGTCCATGAACAGGAACTCGGAGCGGAACAGGCCGATGGCCTCGGCGTCGTGCTCGAGGGCGTTAGCCACATCGTTGGGGCTGCCGATATTGCAGGCGAGGATCTTCTTGATGCCGTCGGCGGTGACGGTCTCCTGGCCGCGGAAGGCCTCGAGGGCTGCCTTCTCCTCGGCGAACGCCTTGGCCTGGGCCTGGTAGTCGGAGAGAACATCATCCTCGGGCTCGGCGATGACGATGCCCTTGGAGCCGTCGACGATGGCGGTCATGCCGTTACGCAACGCGGAGCAGCTATTGGCAACGGAGAGCACCGCGGGGATCTCGAGGGCGCGGGCGATGATGGCGGAGTGGGAGGTGCGACCGCCGGTCTCGGTGACAATACCGGCGACGTGGTCCTTGTCGATGGTGGCCGTCATGGACGGAGTCAGGTCGTGCACGACCACGACGGTGTTCTCGGGGAGGACGGAGAGGTCGACGACCTCGACGCCCAGAAGCTCGGCGAGGATGCCGGTGCGAATGTCGGCGATGTCGGCGGCGCGCAGGCGGAACATCTCGTCGTCCATGGACAGGAACATGTTCTCGAACATGGTACTGGCGTCGACGAGGGCCTGCTCGGCGCAAGCACCGCCGTCGATGGCGCCGTTGATGGCGTCCGTCATGCCGGGGTCCTGGGCCAGGATGATGTGGCCGGCCATGATCTCGGCCTCGTTCTCGCCCACGGCGACCTTCATGTGATCGGCCTGGGCCTGGGTCTTCTCGCAGAAGACGGCCAGAGCGGCCTGGTAGCGCTCCTTCTCGGCGGCGACGTCGGAGACCTCGTGGGGCTCAAACGTGAGGTCGGGATCGACGGCAACCATGACACTGCCGATACCGATGCCCTCCGAAGCGTTAACTCCCTGATACATTCAAGTTCCTCTCTCCCGTTTCCCTCCCGTGCGTGAGGGAAACAAAATGCAGGCGCCCACGGGTTCGCGGACGCCTGCAATGTACACCTATATGATTAGATGTTCGTCATCGAAGACAATGCTCGCGGGCGCGAACTACTCGCCGAGACCGCTCTTGATGAGCTCGATGGCGGCAGCGAGGGCCTCCTTCTCGTCAGCACCGTCGCACTTGACCTCGACCTCGGTGCCACAAGGGATGCCGGCAGCCATGAGGGCCATCGGGGACTTACCGTTGACCTCCTTGTCGGGGGCGACAACGGTGACATCGGAGGCGAACTTGCCCATGGTGGAGGCGAAGAGGCCGGCAGGACGCATGTGGAGACCCTGGGGGTTGACGAGGGTAGCCTTCTCAGAAACCATAACCTGACTCCTTTGAGTGATGCTCGCGCGGCATGACTATCCACGCGGCACAAAAACACGACTCGCTCATTGTATACCCTTTACGGAAGTTTGGGGAGTAGGTTTGGAATGAAACGATTTATCGTGAGGCGGAATGGCGGGGCTTGACCTCAGAGCGCAAAATGCCCGGATGCCGTGACGGCATCCGGGCATTGGATGTAAGGGTGCGCCATGGGGGATTCGAACCCTCGACCATCGGATTAGAAGTCCGGTGCTCTATCCAGCTGAGCTAATGGCGCGTCATATGAACCGCATCGCGGCAGGGATGATTATAAACGAATGAGGCCTACTCGCGATACTTCGTGAGTGTTGGGGTGCTCATGAAGGTGAGTTCAGCAGCTCCAGGCGCAGTTGTCACCTCATAGGTGCATACGATTGACTCGCCTGCGCGCAAGTTGGGTCGAGAGGCATGAAAAACCTGCAGACCCTCATGCTCAGCCTCTACAAACTCTGCTCCATTCGACGCCTCAAGAGTCGAGATGGAACCCCCAGAAGGAGCATAGATGTACAGTTCGGGGTAAAGATTGTCTCGATCGAAGCCGTCTAAATAGCCCGAAATATAGTCCCCTGCGGTCTCGATAATATCGGACGTAGCGGTATTCGCAAAGGTCGTTTGCACGTGATATGTACGTGATCCATCGGCATTATCGCTCGAGGAGAGCACCTGATTGTCGATATCGATGTACCAGCCCATCTTCGAGCCAATCCACAACGAGAAATACGTGCCCACTGCAGGCTCTGAAGCATCGGTCAGCACTGAGCCCGAGCAATCGAGAGCGCTCAGTGCATCCTGCTCGGTCTCATCGGAGAGCCAGAACATGACAGAGCGATTGTCGACGCCCTTGGCCATAAGCTCTGCAAACTGCATGAGGGTACCGGAGTTGAGGCCCGAGAAAAACTTCTCGAATGCAAGGTCGGCAGCCTGGGCAAACAGCGCATCCGTTAGGTCGCCATTACCAGATGCGGAGGTCTCCTTAGACAGATAATTCCAGTACAGGTCGTGCTGGAGAACCTTTGTGGCATTCGAACCGTCGACAACCGTTCCGTCTTCAAGGGTGATGGAGCCCGCAATGGCAAGCAAATCTTGAACTACGGCAGGAGTCACGGAGATAACACCATCTAGCTGAACGCCGGTCTTCTCTTCATATGCAGCAGCCCAAATCGCCGCAACGCGCGGAAAATCGGGATCCATACCCGCATCGCGCGCAACGTCCATAAAACCACCGAACAATGCACGCTCGGCATCGGTGATGCCCATGGAGGCGGGAGTGGCCTCCTCCATAACGTCATACACCTTGGAAAACTCGTCGAGCTCGATCTTGCCGTCCTGAATGCGCAGGGTTCCCATTGATCCGGGAAAACCGCCCGAAGCACGCATCTCGGCGGAATTTTGAGCAACAATTAAGTACGTTCGATTACCTTCGGCTCCCAGAACGGGCGCAGCAAGCGGGGAGAAATCCGCAGCCCCCTGAACAAGCGCGTTAACTTCAGAAAGCTTTTGGCGAGCCGGACCCATAATCTCCTCCAGCTGCGGCAACGCGAACTGCGGAAGAGACTCGACGGTCTCAGCGCATTCCGCGAGTGACGGAGCGGCGTCCCCCACCGCCTCGAACAGCTGGGTTGCTGCTGCCACGTTAATTGTCTTATCAGATGAAATGAGTTCCGCAGGAGGATTCGCCTCGAGAGCATCGAGCACGGGCACAAGAGCATCGGTGGCGACCTTGTCCAAGGAGCCGACGAGCGTGCGGGCAGATGTAATATCTTGGCCATAGACCGGCATGAGAGAGACCGCCGTCCAAAGCGGAGAATCAAGGCCGTCAGTCATTTCTCTTGTAAGGTCGGCGAGGCTTTGAGCCGCTTGGGAGGCGGAAGAAAAATCTTGCGCCTTAACCGAATCGGTAATGGCAGAAATTGCGGACATCGCGCCCGAGGCCTTTGCTTTGAGATTCTTGGCAGAGAAAAACGCGGACACGCCCACACCGGATATTGCGACGATCAGAACAAGGATTGCACCCAACAGAACAAAAGGAGCCTTCTTGCGATCCTTGCGCCGAGGGCCCTGAGCATGAGAGGAAGAGGACAGACCATAGACCGGCTTATAAGAAGAATCATAAGCATCGTGGACGCTGCTGGGAACATAAGGATTCCGAGGCTGAAGTGGCTCCGGATGCCGCTCTTCTTCCGTCTTAAAATGACGGCCTCGTGATTGGTTATCCACATCAGACATGCTGGATTATCCTCCTCAATGTCAGTCGCATTCGACCCTGTATTTTAGCCGAAGCCTTAAGCTGCCATCCTGACCCCGCAAAACTCTACTAAACTAACCACAGTGAACCATCGCACTGCCAAGCACCGGAGTGACACATGCCAAATCAAACGCCCGACATTTCCATCGTGGTCCCTTGCTACAACGAAGAAGCCAGCCTCCCCTTGTTTTTAAACGAACTGGCCCAAGTTGTCCGTAGCATGAGAGCCGCCAAGCCACTGGAATTTGAAGTAGTGCTCGTGGACGATGGCTCGAGCGACAGTACTCTTGCCATCATGAAGGAGCAGGCAAACGTCTGCTGCAATGATTATTGTATTAAATGGGTGTCATTTTCGCGTAACTTCGGTAAAGAGGCTGCACTCTACGCAGGACTGGAACACGCGACAGGAAATCTAGTAGCGACGATGGACGCCGACATGCAAGACCCCCCATCGCTGTTACCGGAAATGTATCGAATCTTGCAGGATGAGAATTGCGACAACGTCGCCACGCGCCGCACAACGCGCGAGGGCGAACCGCCGATTCGCTCCTGGTTCGCGCGTATGTTCTACCGCATCATCAACAAGATCTCCAAAGCCGACATCGTGGACGGAGCCCGTGATTTTCGCCTCATGAAGCGTCCGATGGTCGACGCCATCCTGTCCATGCGGGAATACAACCGCTTCTCCAAGGGCATCTACGGTTGGGTCGGCTTCAAGACTGTCTGGCTCCCCTACGTCAACGTCAACCGGGTTGCCGGCGAAACCAAATGGAGTTTCTTCTCACTTTTGCTGTACTCAATCGATGGGATCGTCGCATTCTCCACTGTGCCGCTGTCCATCGCCTCGGTCATGGGCACGCTCTTTTGCATCGTCGCCTTTTTCGCCTTGATTTTCATTATCGTTCGGGCTCTGCTCTTTGGTGACCCCGTCGATGGATGGCCATCGCTTGCCTCGATTATCATCTTTATTGGAGGGGTGCAGCTGCTGTGCTTGGGAATTATGGGTCAGTACCTTGCTAAGACGTACCTTGAGACTAAGAACCGCCCGCTCTACATCGTGAGGGAGTCCAACCTCGATGAATATTGGTTCACATTACCCAGCCTCCGGCAATCGGCTGAAAACGGCTCTCTTTTGGGCAGCCTGCCTAACTTTGCCCGTTATGGTCCTGGTTGTCCTCTCCATATGGGGCGGAGTGTATCCCTTCGGACCGGAATCGTTCCTCACCGAGGACCTCAAATACCAGTACATCGACTTCTTCACCTGGTTTCGCCATGTGCTCACCGGCGAGGCGAATGTGTTCTACTCCTTCGCACAGGGCATGGGGTCCAACACCTGGGGACTGTACAGCTACTACCTTGCGAGCCCGTTCAACCTGATCATCCTGCTGTTCGACGAAGCCCACCTCACCTTGGCGATTTACGTCATCGTCGCCCTCAAGCTCGCGTGCATGAACACCGCGATGGCCTGGTATCTCCGTCGCCGCTTCACCCTGCAGCGCACCTGGGCGCTCGCGCTCGCCCTGTGCTACACCTGGTCCACCTGGACCGCGACCAACCTGCGCAATCCCCTGTGGCTCGACGCCCTCATCCTGCTGCCGCTCATGGCCTGGGGATGCCGTCAGCTGCTTCGCAAAGGGGCGATCGTCCCCCTAGCGCTCCTTGTTGCCGCCGACGTCATCACCTGCTGGTACATGGCCTACATCACGCTGCTCTTCTGCTGCTTGTTCGTTCTGTTTGAGCTTGCCGTGATGAGGTTCGACGAAGGCGAGCGCCCCAGCGGGAAATGGATCGCGGGCAGGGCGGCAAGATTCACCGCCGCGATCTTGCTGGGTCTCGGACTCTCCGCGTGGACGTTCGCCCCGACCATCTTCGCCATGATGGGCGGCTCTAGCTCGAACTCCAACGCATCGTTCCTGCTTACCGGCCCATGGGGAGTGGCAAAGGGCTTCCTCCCGTTTTACTGGCAGCTCAATGGTGTCCCACAATTCTATACCGGCCTGATCCCCCTTTTACTTTCGGTTAGTCTGCTCTTCCATAGAGATGTCGACAAGAAGCTACGTACGCGCATCTTTGCCTTCGCCGCCCTCCTCGTGATGAGTTCCGTGTTAAGTCCATTCATGTTTGTGTGGTGCGGCTTCCGTCAGCCTACTGGGTTCTATTGCCGCATCGCATTTTTGCTGAGCTTTTTGGAAATCTGGGCGGCAGCGTACCTCCTGATGCGACGCACCGAAGTCCACCCTGCGCACCTGGAGAACGCCCAGACCCCGTGGCACGAAGCGAACGCGCAGCGGAGGCACCTCAACCCGACGATTCGCGCGCTGGTGCCGTTCGGAGCTCTCGCCCTAGTCGTCGTCGACCTAGGTCTCAACGCCCATATGTGCTGGAACCAGCTGTACGTCAACTACCCGCAAGAGACCCATGATACATACGTGAGCGCCGTGGACGCTCAGATGAAGGAGCTCGGAGAGCTCGATGCGGACGCTTTCTATCGCGTAGACAAAACGTACAACAGGACGGGCGCCGCGTTCAACGAGGGCATCTCACATGGATTCAACCAGCTCTCGACATACTCCTCGGCGAATAACCCCAAGGCAGTCGCATTCCTTAACGCGCTGGGCTACAGCTCAGAGGGCGATTTTTCCAGCGTCTATGCGGCTTCGAATCTCGTCATGGACAGTTTGCTGGGTGTTCGCTACATGGGGAGCTGGACTCAACCTGTGGCATCGAATGCCACAGGCATCGCGGGGTCGACTATCGTCTCGCCCGTATATGTCAATCCGTATGCGCTATCGCTCGGCCTGCCTTGCGATAGCGATCGGATTGCCAGCAGGCTGCCCGAAGGAAGCAACCCCTTTGAGCGTCAAAATGACTCGTTTGCACAAATCACTGGCATAGACGAGCCGCTCTATACCAACTTGCAGACCGCAGCATCAACGTCAGACGCGACCCAAATCACATGGAATGTTGAGCTCCCTGCGAACACCATTGGCTATGTATATGTGCAAACAGGCGTGGAATCCAACTGGTCCAAAAGCGTCAGCCTCCTCATTGACGATCAAATCATCGCACAGGAGGGCACGCGCTTTTCACATAATGTCAGGAGCTTTGGAACGGCTACGGACGAACGCACCAGCCACACAATCAGAGTCCTCCCGAGCGCCGCAAACGTTTTCCTGCCCGGCGAGACCACCTGCGCCATCTATGCCTTGAACGTCGAGGTGTTTAAACGGGGTATCGAGCAGCTGCGAGCGGGACAATTCGTTCCCCAAGAGTTCTCCGACGGGTACGTGAGCGGAACGTATCGCGCAGAAGAACCCACAGGGCTTCTGCTCTCGATTCCCTACGACAAGGGATGGACCGTAACGGTTGACGGAGTTAAAAGTGACCTCTCCCCCGTCTTCGGCGGAGGCATGTCCATGCTAGAAGTAACCGAGGGAACGCACGAGATTGAGATGGCCTATCGCTCTCCGGGGCTGAGAGGAGGACTCATCGTAACCTGCGTTTCCGCGGTCCTGTGTGCGGCAATCCGCTTAATCCACAGGAGGAAAAACTGACTACGAGCAGTGTCCCCAACTCGCAGTCACAACTTGCGCACCACAGCTTGTCAAGAAAAGCGGGGCACGCCCCTATCGCTTGCCGGTCAGCTTGAAGCGAAGTCGTTTGGTCATTCCGCGTAAACCAAGGGCACGCAGCCGCAGCCAACTTTCTCGCGCGAAATATGCAGCCCTCGCCAGAGAATGTGAAGGGCGGTAGTCAATCCCCCTCACGTCACAGAACAGCCTCTTTTGCTTGGGGCTTATCTTGATGCTATTGAGCACGATGCGCTCGTCCATTGAGGAGAACACTTGTCGAGTTCCCTCCCGAACGAGCGAGTTGTCCCATCCGTCGTCATAGATGGCACCATTCACATACAGGAGACCACGAACGTAGTGGGACTCTAAGATCCCCTCGTCCTCAATGCCTAGCTCAGAAAGACGGCGTGTCATGTCGAGCCAACGCTCAAAGGGCAGGCGAACGGCCGCATCGGTTGCATGATTACGCGTAGATCCGGGAAGGTCCGCTCGATAGCAGTAATAAGGCCGATCAAGATAAATAATTGACTCCGCCTGGCAGAGCGTGTCGATGAGGAACGGATTATCGGCCCAGCCGGCACCGGGATACTCGGGGAAACGTATGCCCTTGCTCTCGAGAAAGCCCTTGCGATAGATTGCGGACCAGATACCTGGATGATGCTCTATGAGCACAGTGTGCTCCCCAAGCTTGAACGGACGCGTTGAGCGCGGTATTCGATGCATAAGAGGGCATATAGTGCGGGACTGCTCAGACTCGGGTCGATCCCAATCATTGATATTCCACCACGGAGTTTTGATGACATCGATCTGCTGGTTAAACTGGGCGGCAAAGGCAAGCATATCTGCATACATGCCAGGCTCAATCCAGTCATCAGGCTCGATGATGGAAACCCATTCACCGCGAGCCTCGTCGATGCCACGATTGCAGCCCGCGCCGTATCCGCCGTTCTCCTTGTCGATCACGCGAACGCGAGGATCCTCGGCTGCATGCCGCTTCATAATGGACGGCGAGTCGTCCGTGCTTCCGTCGTTAATGCAGATAATTTCAAGGTTCTCATAGGTCTGGTTGCGAATGCTCAGCAGGCACTGATCGAGATCCTTTTGGGCGTTGTAAATCGGCACGATAACCGAGACAAGTTGAGTATGATAATTAACCATGCCTATGCTTCAATCCTGTTGGAAATAATGTTGCCAGTTTAACCCAATACAAACGCGTCTTGCAGGCGAAGCTGAGCAAACAATGGTAAATGAATGACAGTGGCACTCATCAGAAATGTTGCCTTATCATATGTACGACAATATCGACAAAGGAGGCTCAATGCCCGCGTTGAAATTCGCCAACATCCTTCTCGAGCAAAACGAACGCTCGATGAGCTACCCGTCTCTATACTGCAAGTCAACCGAGCCGGTTATATTTAATAAGAACGAGCAGGCGTGGGAACTCTCGGGGCAGGGAGACTTCGACTTCACCACTTATTTCAACTCCCTTTCAGTGGAGAAGCTTATGCGCTATACCAACGCCGAGGGTTTCCGTCTTCATCTGGAGCTAAAGGGCTCGGCAGCCAAAGTGCTTCAAACTTATGCCGATGCCTTTGCTTCACACCCAATTTTGATGGAAGACAACTGTATTGAGGTTGCGCCATCGGATGACTTTTACGAATACGAATTGGATATCCAAGTTCCTAATGGCTCTGTACTCACGGGATTCAAAATTGAAACCACGGGGTCTCTTTTTCTTGGTAATTGCTACTATATCGTTAATCACAGCTCTCCCCAGAAAAATGTTGAGCTCGTCTTGGCAACCACGACATTTAAGAAAGAAAGCTTTATCAAGCACAATATTTCTCTCGTGAACCAATCGATCCTTTCATCGGGCGAGGATATTGCCAATCATTTCAATATGCACGTTGTGGATAACGGACGGACGCTTGACGTAGAAAAACTAACTACCGAGCACATCCACATTCATCCTAACAACAATGTCGGCGGGGCGGGCGGATTCACTTATGGCATGATTCTCGCAATGGAACAGCAACCAAAAGCCACTCACATTTTGCTTATGGATGACGACGTTGCAGTCTCTCCCGAAAGCATCAAACGCACCTATAACTTGCTCAAGATATTGAACGATGAATACAAGAACGCATTCATCAGCGGCGCCATGCTTAACTATGAAGTTGGAGACGAGCAGTGGGAGGATACGGGATATATGACCGAAAGGGGAACTTTTGCCCCCGCAAAGCCTGGTTTACGCCTCACCAAGTTCGAAGACATTGTTTACAACGAAACATTTTGGGTGCCTAAGGAGATCAGGAAATCCGGCCAGCGCTATGCTGCATGGTGGTACTGCTGCATGCCAATTGAAGTCATCGAGAAGAATGGGCTTCCCCTTCCTGTATTTGTTCGATGCGACGATGCGGAATATGGAGTCCGCTGCAAGCCCCACTTTATTACGATGAACGGGCTGGGAATCTGGCACATGTCGTTCCATGTCCGCTATAACGCTGCGGTTGAGCGTTATCAGACAACTCGCAACACGCTGATCGCCCAACATACAACCGGATTTGCCCCACACTCGGATTTCTTTGCAGAGCTCCGCAACAATATCCGACTTGAGCTCAAAAAGTTTGGCTATGAAAACGCCGAGCTCTGCCTGGATGCGTTCGAGGACTTTATGAAAGGACCGGAGTTCTACAGTGCTCAAGGAATGGCTGAAAAAACATTCATGGACGCCAACAAAAACAAAGAAAAGCTCATTCCTTTCGACCAGCTAGAAAAGGCTGCACACGCAATCGGCTTGACCGATTTCCATATTCGCGACATTGATAGGCAACTCATTGACTCCGACAAGCCGCGAACATTCATTCAAAGGGCATCTGATCTCATTACTGACAACAATCAGCATCGCATTGTAAGCGATGGTGAAGGATATGCGGTCATTCCTGTTCTTGGATGGGCTTACCCCGCTGGGGCAATTCGAGGAAAGAAATACCTCATAGTAATTGACTGGTACAACCGCATGGGCGCAATTCGCACACGAGACAACAATCGTTACTCTGTAATTAAAAGGCGCTATAAAGAAGACTTGAAGAAATATAAGCAGATCAAGAATGATCTGAGTGCCCGATATTCCCAGAGCCGTGAAACAGTGACCAGTTTAGAATACTGGAAGTCTTATTTGAACATCTAGCAACATCTGATCATGTTAATAGTTATGGTCGCCCAAGAACCTCTCTGGGCGACCATAACTATTCCACTCATCCACACTTATTGCACTCGATTCAGAATGTCTAGTATTTAGCCTACTGTGAAACAATTGAGCAAGTTTGCCAGTCATAGCTCTGATTCAAATGCCGCCTGTCCTTTACGCTCTTCACCATCGAGCTTTACTTCACAATACTAAGCTCGTCAATCGTCCAAAAAACCGAATGAGAGGCACAATGAGCCAACGGATTACCGAGATAAGCTCCACGAAAAAGCAGATCGTGACGGTTGGGACGACTCGTCCTGTCCGATTCACACAAATTCACAGATACGAATCGCTGGCCTCATTTGCGCTTACAATGCTTATCATCTGTCTGGCTTTTGCCATATCCGAAGTCTTTCCGTTCGGCGAGCTGGCCCCTCTTAGGGAGGATGCTATATATCAATACTCCGGGTTCTTCGGTTGGTTTAGCGAAGTCCTCAATGGAAATGCATCCATTTCCTATTCCAATGCAAAAGGCCTAGGAGGACCGACAATTGGGTTGTTCGCGTACTACCTTGCCTCCCCGTTTAATGTGCTTATGGCATTCTGCGATCCAAGCGATGCGCCCAAAGCTATGTCTATTATCATTATTTTGAAGCTCAGCACGATGTCTTGCGCCTCTTCTCTCTTTTTGAAGAAAAGAATTGGCCTCACAGGTGGCAGCAACATCATACTTGCATCTACCTATGGACTTGCCGCATGTAATTTTGTTTCTGGCTCAAACCTTATGTGGCTTGACGGAATGATTTCTCTCCCGCTTGTTTGCTTGGCGATACATCACCTCAAAATGAAAGGTGCTATCGCTCCGTTGTCGCTCTTAACTGGAGCAGCAATTATCGCGAATTGGTATTCTGCATATATGGTATGCATTTATTCTGTATTTTGGACAGTTCTGGAAATTTGCTTTGACAGAAAAGAGCATTTACTTTCTAAAAAGAACTTAGCGTTCTTTCTACAGTACTGCATCTCAATGGTACTTGGTGCTTGCATCTCTGCAGCATTATTTCTTCCAACCATCCTCGACCTACTCAACACCGGCTCGGCACCGACAATGAATTCCAGCCAGAATTTAGAGATCTTGAACACTGTCTCCCCAGTGGCCATATTGTCTAAAAACTACATCGGCGATATGTCGATACACCCCAGTTCAATTATGATGACAGGCGGGTTATTTATTTTTAGCATTCTCGTAATTGGTTTTATTTGTTTTCTCTTCTCCAGCCTGCCCATACGTATTAAATTGCCCCTTTTGCTTGTGTTGATACTGATTGTATTATCGGAGCTTTCCCCGCTCTTATCACTTATCTGGACAGGCTTTTCAAGGGCCGAGTCCTATAATCCAAGATTTCACTTTACCGTAATCTTTACTCTCATGACGGGAGCAGGATTGTTCCTTAAGTTCGGGAACCGGCAACGCTTCATACCTATATTGTCAGGTGCGCTGTACATTGGAATTATGATGCTTCTGATTGTGCGCAATGGCTATAATTCCCAGCGAGCAGCAGCTCTTCAAATGCTAATGGCATCACTCACCTCGATCTCACTCTACTTTCTTACTTCAGGAGTCAGGGATAAAAGCAAGGTTAAGGATATCGGCTCGATAAGTTATAAAATTATAGAAGTGTTACCTCGTTTAGGAATAACCCTAGCGCTCATAATCGAAGCAGCAGTTCCAATTACCCTGGCTTTCGATATTAGCAATCCTGAACCTCACCTCAACGTCAATCATTTCAAGGATTACTACGATTCAATTTCTCAATTATCTTCAATAGGTAACATTAAGGGTTCATTCTCTCGTTCTGAGCATTTAGGAATCTCATATCTTGGAAAAGGGTCAACGACGTTTCCAACAGGAGAGTCACTCGCCCTCGATATTAAAGGTGTCAACCACTACTCTTCAACCGGTACCCAGGCATCCAAAGAGTTGCTTGGATCTCTGGGGTACAACGGTATTAACGGAACTCGCGGAATTACCTACTATAATTCTCCGCTCGCAATCCCCGACACTCTTTTGGGAATAAGCAGCATCTTTGCCTCGGAAGATGCTACAGCTCCATACGGAACACAGGTCGTTGGTTCTGAAGATTCAGACTATGGTCACATCGTTCTCCATCAATACTCCCGTACTGCCGATCTCGGCTTTGTACTTCCAGCCGCTAGGGTCGACACTTCACTCGAGAGCGAAGACCCTTTTCAAAATCAAGACTCTTTGTCATATGCGCTTACGGGAGTTGGCGATGTTTACAATGATATTGACATTATCCTGAGCGGTGACCCGCGCAGTGAATCGAATGTCAGCCTTGCTATTCCAGTCGATACCCAGGGTGCTATCTATTTGTACGTCAGCTCTAACAAACCATTAAGCCTAAGTTGCAATGGTCGATTTATCCAAAACGTCAATGAGTGGGAGTTCTCATCAAACATCATCTACCTAGGCACATATAACCCAGGCGACAATGTAACCGTGAAGATAAGCACTCTCGATCAGTCGCCGATTGAGAATATCAGCTTAACCGCTCGCCAACTAACTCGAGAAAAATACGAAGCCATAATTCGGTCTTTCGATCAAGTCTGTGCAGATACAGTCGAATGGTCCGACAAAAGAATCGGAGTTGAAGCAATCTCCCAAGATGGCTCCTCGCTCGTTTTAACCATCCCGTATGACCCATCTTGGGAGATTAAAGTAAACGATATTTCTACCTCTCCAATAGACTGGAATGGCTTTCTTCTGATTCCCCTTCAAGAAGGGAAGAATCTCGTCGACATGACTTATCATATTCGTGGATTAAAGGAAGGCGTTATTATCTCGCTGCTAGGCATCATTTCAACATGCGCTTTGAACGTTGTAACGACAAAAAGCAAACATAGGAAGTAGACTGATTATGACCGGTCGCAACATTCCCAACTCTATAAAATATTTATTTGTGGGCGGGTCATCTGCTCTACTTGAACTTATTCTTTTTCGCCTTATTGTCTCTGCAGGTACTGTTACGTTAGCTCTTGCCAACGTTGCCGCCGTGGTGGCAGCAACGACATATAACTACATCCTCAACAAGCGCTGGTCATTCAACTCTAGAAAATGGTCAATGAGGTCACTTTTTCTCTATCTTCTCTTATTTGCCTTTAATACAACTTTTTCCTCAATCTTCATAACCGCCACATCCGAAATCGGACTTCCGCCAACTTGTGCAAAACTAATTTCGATGTCCTGCATTGTCATTTGGAATTATTACCTCTACCGCAATGTAGTGTTTAAATAGGAGATAAAGTGAACAGCCAGATTAAAGTCAGCTTCATCGTT
Organism: uncultured Collinsella sp.; assembly: GCA_900554325.1. Lineage (GTDB taxonomy): Bacteria > Actinomycetota > Coriobacteriia > Coriobacteriales > Coriobacteriaceae > Collinsella. Next base: position 1,613 of record USHA01000025.1, on the reverse strand, counting down.
CCCGCCTACAATGAAGTGGATAATGTGTTCCCATTTTACGAAGCATTTTCAAAGACCTTTGCAGATAGCAACTTGCTTTGGGAACTAATTTTTATTGATGATGGAAGCTCGGATGGAACTCGGGGAAAACTACGTGAGCTCACCATCAACAAACCTAACGTTCTCGCCATCAGCTTCTCCAGAAACTTCGGTAAAGAAGCCGCCATTTGGGCAGGACTAAACAATGCAACAGGGGACATCATCGGGATAATTGATGCTGATTTGCAGCAGGATCCACAAGATGCTCTTAATATGGTAGATGCACTTCTCGATAATGATGATTGCGATATGGTCGCTGCGTTTCAAGCGCATCGCCATGAAGGACGTCTTCTATCGTTTCTCAAAAGATCTTTTTATTCTTTAATGGACTCCATGATGGAAACTCCAGTTCTAAAGGATGCAAGTGACTTTCGCGTGTTTCGCCGTTGTGTTGCAGACACAATTCTTTCCATGCCGGAGTTCCACAGGTTCTCAAAGGGCATTTTCTCTTGGGTCGGATTTAACACAATGCCTTATGCTTATGAGCCGCTTGAGCGTCAGCACGGTGTCTCAAAATGGTCTTTGTTCAAGCTTCTACAATACGCTTTTTCTGGAATCATCTCTTTCTCTACAAAGCCCCTCAGAGCTGCAAGCTGGCTCGGAATATCGCTCTCAATTCTCTCCTTTATTTACTTTCTTGTCGTGATGGTCCAAAAGACCATGTTTAGTATTCCGATCCCTGGATATGCAACTTTGATTTGCCTCATACTTCTCATTGGAGGTGTTCAATTACTGTTTCTCGGTATCGCCGGGGAGTATATTGGTCGCACTTACATCCAGGTAAAAAGTCGCCCAATTTATATCGAATCAAAAAGGTTTCAATCTCAAAATATCGAACATAAACACTATCAAGAATGTGAATAGTCGAGTAGCGAACAATAGAGTAAGCGCGCTTTGCTGCAGCGCAGTACCATTCTGGAATCTGATTCGACCATACTAGATATTCGATGGAAGCGGAGACCGCAATAGTCATTACCGGAAATTCGGAACCACGATGATGGACTTCGACTTGTACGCGAACACATTGAGAAGCACTCAATAAAATGATTTATCCGCAAGCTATTAGAGTCGGAAATGTTGGTATATTCGGCCCTTATCGACCTTGCTTACGCCAACATTTCCGCGTGATCGAACGCCACAAGCCACCACTTCAAATAGTCCAATTAGTTAATGCGCTGGCTGTTCAGCGCTGAACAGCCAGCGCTGGGCGGGAGTGCCGTTGTCGTCGAAGATCTGCGCCCTGGCCCCGTTGGACGTCCTGCCGTCGCGGGCGTCCAGCACCAGGCGGTCGTCGAGGGCGGAGACGAGCTTGACCGAGGAGCCGTCGCGGACGGCCACCCACTTCTGCGCCCGGGTGCCGTTTGGGGAGAAGACGCCGCACCCCGCCCCGGCGGACGAGACTCCGCCCAGGACGTCGAGCGCCTTGCCCGACCCCACGTCCGTGAGCGTGACGCAGCTTTTCTCATCGTGGCTCACGCGCCAGCGCTGGGCGTCGGTCCCGTTCGGGACTGCGGACAAAAAGTTGGACGCCTCGA
>USHA01000024.1 GCA_900554325.1 uncultured Collinsella sp. | reverse complement strand
TTTAAACCGGGCTCGAACAAACACGCCTATTGACAATGGCTTTCTCATATTAAAATGGGATGCTGTGCCACGCGCGCCAAGCACACGCCATACAGTCGACCCCAAGAGCGCCGCCCACTCTATTCAAATGGATGAAAAAGATTGAGGCCCGGTGACTTGAATCAGAGGTCATCCCGGGCCCATCAGAGCTCGTAGAGCTCTTGGTTGCTTTGGTCTCGCTTTTCACAGCGCTTATCGAACTTTCCGAGGCACTCAAGCAGCGTTCGAAGCATAACAAGTCGCTGCCATTAAGGCACTGACCTCTTGACCAAGCAACGGCGCTGCCCAGCTATCACCCTTGGGCTGCCGTCAACTTTATTCTATCCGCGAGCATCTGGTTTACCAAATGGATTTTCGGTAAAGGAAACACGGCACGCCCGCAAAACCACTACGCCCCAAGTGCCGCCATGGGGATCACCGCCACGCCGTCGTCGTGTGTGCAGGCAATGCTTCCCTTTCCAACCACAACCGCCAAAAACGCCGGCGCGGTATTCTAAGACGCGCTTTCCACTTGAAGCCATGTCGATTCTGGGACACAGTTTCCGCTTGAAGCCCATCCGGAAAGCACGTCCCATTCCGAGGCTTGAATCCGGGACGCAGTTTCCACTTGAGCTCCTGACGGGAAAGCACGTCCCACTCTGAAGCTCGATTCCGGGACACAGCTTCCGCCAGAGACCTCAACCGGAAACGACATCCCACTCTGGAGCCAGAATCCGGGACGCAGCTTCCGCTTGAGAGCCGATTCGGAAACGACATCCCACTCTGGGGCGGGACTGCGGACACGCTTTCCGCCGGCATTCCGCTGACAGCTAGCACGACAACAGAGGGACCCCGTTCCAGCCATTCGAGGACAGGCTTTACCCCCGAGTAGCGTTATCCCGCTCACACATCTCGGCAAACGAAATCAGCTTGACGTCTCCCCTACTCTCCACGGCATCCCGACATCCCTGCGTAAAGCCGCTTTTTGAGAATAGTGCATAGCTTTTTCGTTGCCGTCTAAAGAGCTCGCTTCGGTGCACGAGCTTTTGCAGCACGTCTTCGCCCACCGGTTCATTGCGCCATTTGCACTCCGCAAACAGCGCAGCGCCCTCGCCATCGTCAACAATCAAGTCGATTTCTTCCTGCGTATGCGTGCGATTATCCGTCCCCCACCAGCGCCCGACACTCGCCGGAACCACATCGAGCTGGCCCGCGCGCGCGAGTTCGTACACGTATTGTCTGCATATAAGCTCAAAGACCGTACCCATGTAATCCGATACGTGCGGCTCAATGCGCTCATACGCCATCTCGGCCATATCGTTTTGAATCAGCCCGATGTTCTGCGGAACAAACTTGTACCAGAACCTAAACATCTGATCGCTCAGCAGATACACGGCTCGCTTATTGCTCGTCTCGTTTAGGGGCAGCTCGCGCTCGACAATCCCAAGCGACGCCAGCTTATCCACATAGCTCTTTACGTTGCTCGCAGGGATTCCCGTAGAGCTCGCAATCTCCGAGATCTTCGAGCGCCCCTGGGCAATTGCTTGCACGATCGCATCATATTGCTCGGGATTGCGGCACTCCTGCAATAGTAGGTTACTCGGCTCCTCAAAGAGATAGCCCGTAGGAGTAAGAAAAAGACGTTTGATGTTGTCCTTGAGCGGTGCGGCAGGATCGACTTTCTCGATATATGCAGGAATGCCACCCGTCATGCCATAGCAAACTGCAGCGTCTTCGCGACCCATGCTCTGCCACAGGCCGAGGGTCGTCATAAAATCGAGCGGCATGATCTTAAACTGGGCCGTACGCCTACCGTATAGCGGACTCTCGTAGCCCAACACCTGTTCCTCCATAAACGAAAGAGACGAGCCGCATAGAATCAGCATGAGCCTAGTCTCTTTGTACAAGTGATCAATCTTGTCTTGCAGCAACGAACTGATCTCGGGATTCGATTGGGCGAGATAGGGATACTCGTCAATCACGACAATCAAACGTTCCGTGCGAGCCATGGTGGCCAATGCATCGAACGCCTCGTCAAAACTACGAAACGACACGCCTGCAGCACCAACCGAACCCGCAAGTATCGCCTGGCTAAAGCCGTGCAGGTTTGCCTCTGCATTGGTACGACGAGCTTGAAAGTAAATAGCCTTCTTGTCTTGGATGAATTCTGTGATAAGACGCGTTTTGCCCACACGACGACGGCCGTAAATCACAGGCATCTCAAAGGAGCCCGTGCCATACAGTCGATTGAGCTCGGACATTTCCACTGTTCTTCCGATAAACATAGGGCCATCCTTCCTTTACGTTATAGCTAGCTATATTATACCTTCCTATAATATAGCAGCTATAACGTAATTCGACAAGCGGCGCACGCAAAAGGGGCGGTACACCACCGCACGTGGACCGTTCCGGAAAATGTATCCCGTTCTGGAGCCAAAAACTGGGCCGTAGTTTCCGCCAAACATGCCATCCGGAAAGCGTGTCCCACCCCGAGGCTCGATTCCGGGACGCAGTTTCCGCTTGAGGCCCGATCCGGAAACGGCATCCCACTCCGAGGCCGAAATCTGGGACGCAGTTTCCGGTTGAGGGGCGTTCCGGAAAGCGCGTCCCATTCCGAACGTCAATTCCGGGACATAGTTTCCGCCGACACAGACGACGACCTGCAGCCCTTATCACATGCCTTCAAATATGCGATCCAGAAACACAAAACAGCAGATAGAATGCTCTTTTTCAAAAAGTACACGTCTCGAAACTTACCCAGTCTTCATAACTCGCTACCGTTCAAGGTCGCCGATTACCGCCCACCGATTCGGATGTAAAAATGTCGCCGAAAACAGGCCATCTACCTGCATGGTTAGATTTTGGTCAGCTTTTGGTCAGCTGAGCGGCAAGTTCCAGCTGATACGTTTTTGCTACCCAAAAGGAGGCGGTAGCTCATGACCCATTGCAATGACCAACTCATCGACCAACTGCTCACTCAAGCCGAACAAGAGGGGCGCTGTCTGATTCCCCCGAGCGCGGCGATCCGAAAAGCGCTCCTTCGGCGCATCGGCGACATGGTCGTCTCCCCCATGCCGGGATTGTTCGCGCGCAAAATACGCTGGGATGAGCTCAACCGGGCGCAGCGTCATTGCGAGATTATTCGCGCCCTTGCGATCATCCACCCCGATTGGACGTTCTGCGCGTTTTCGGCTGCCTGCCTGCTGGGGCTCGAGGTCTCGTGGCGACACCTGAATGTCGTGCATGCCTGCAGCTCGACAAAGCCGTCGGCTCGCCCGGGCGCGCATATTCAGCGGCACCAGATTGAGCCGGCCGGAGCAATACGCAGAGCCGGCATATCGGTAACGCCGCCCATCCAAACGGTCACAGATTGCCTACTGCAAACTGGTTTTGCCGATGGCATGCCCATTGCCGATTCGGCGATCCTAAAGCTCGGCCTTGCGCCGGAACAGCTGATGGAGGCCGTTGAGCAACGAGCGGCTGCCCGCAATGGTCGCGCGATTCGCACCGCCCTCACAACGCTTCGATATGCCGACGCCCGCGCCGAGAGCGGCGGGGAATCGGTCGCCCGAGCCGTCATGATCGAGACGGGCTTTGCGCCCGACTGGCTTCAATACGAGTTGACGGACCCCTTCGATTCGGCCAAGCCCATACGAACGGACTTTGCCTGGGAGCGCCAGGCGCGGGAACTCACGCTGGGCGAGCTCGACGGGCTCATCAAATATACCGACCAGACCATGCTGGCCGGACGCACCACCGCCGAGGCGCTCGTTGCCGAACGACAGCGCGAGGCGCACCTATCGCTCTACGGCCACCCTCTGCTGCGCTTTACCATGAACGAGGTCCGCTCGACAGGAATGCTCGCCAAAAAGCTGCAGACGGCAGGCATCCGGCAGACCGCGCTGCCGACATGGCTCAACGATATTGAGCTGTAGGAGCTGCTGAGCTTATGCCCGCCTGCCCACCAAACTGGGACACACTTTCCGGTTGGCAGCACCCGCGGAAACCATGTCCCAAATTGAGCGCTCAAAACGGGATGCACTTTCCGGATGGCGGGCCTGGCGGAAAGCGTGTCCCGGAATCCCGTCTCAGAGCTGGACAGGCTTTCCGGTTGAGTCCTTCAGCGGAAACCGCATCCCGGAATAAACACTCAAACTGGGATGCGCTTTCCAAACGACCGGCCAGCGGAAAACGCATCCCATTCTGAGGCATGATTCCGGGACGCAGCTTCCGCATGCGGCCCCGTTGGGAAAGTTCATCCCGTTCCGAGGCTGGATTCCGGGACGCAGTTTCCGTATGCGGAGGCGCTCCAAACAAAAGGCCCCGGCTCGCGATGGAGCCGGGGCCAAAGGCGCAGCATATGCAGTTGGTGTTGTGCGCGAACAGCCCGTCAGCAATGGCCGTGCGCGTCCTACCCTACCCGCGGTGACGGGCGCGGCTGTACGGCGTATCCACCATGGGCAGATCTGGACGCAGCTTGCCGTCAAATGCGCGGTAGGCATTCTGCACGGCGGGCGCCGTGGGAATCGTTGCGATCTCGCCGATACCCTTGCCGCCGTATGCCACGGGCAACAGCTCGTCCTTCTCCACGTAAATGGCGTGGATATCCGGAATCTCGGGCGCACGGAACAGCCCGAGCGTGCCGTACCTTGCCTGGGGTACGCAGTCCTTGAGCGGCCAGTCCTCGGTAAGTGCGTAACCCATGCCCATGAGCACGCCGCCTTCGATCTGACCCTGGATGGAGATGGGGTTGACCACCTTGCCGGAATCGTGCGCGGCATAGACCTCGCTCACGCGGCCGTCATCATCAAGAATGACCACATGCGTGGCAAAGCCGTAGCAGATGTGGCTCTTAGGGTTGGGCACGTCGGCACCCAGTTTGTCGGTCGGCTCCAGATATACGTAGCCAAACTCGCATCCCTCGAGTGCCTTGATAGCTGCCGCAGGATCCTGAGGATGCATACCCTGGCCGGCGACGAGCTCCTGCGTGCGAAGCTGATAGGCGCGGCCGTCGTCGTACTCGATCTTGACGCCGTCGCCATGTGCGCTCACGGGAGCATCGGGCGCGGGCTTGCCGGCCTCGACGCCAACCATAGCATCGCGCAGTAGGAAGGCGGCGCCGCGCACGGCCTCGCCGGTCACGACCGTCTGACGCGAGCCAGACGTAGTGCCGGAGTCGGGAGCGTTCTCGGTGGAGCACTCGCCGTTGGCAATGCAGCTCAGCGGCAGACCGCAGGCCTCGGCAACGTCCTGCAAAAAGACCGTGTTGCAGCCCTGGCCGATGTCGGACGTGGCGGCATAGACCACGGCCACGCCGTTCTCGACGCGAATCTTGCAGCGGCCGGCATCGGGCAGGCCCACGCCCACACCGGCGTTCTTCATGGCGCAGGCGATACCGGCGTGTCCGGGATGCGCGTAGTAGGCATCCTTGACCTCGAGCAGTGTCTCCTTAAGCGCCGTGGAGCAGTCGGCAATCTGGCCGTTGGGCAAAACCTCGCCCGGCTCGATGGCGTTTCTGTAACGAATCTCCCACGGATCCAGGCCGACCTTCTCTGCCAGTAGGTCGATCAGGCTCTCGAGCGCAAACTCGGACTGGCAAACGCCAAAGCCACGGTACGCGCCGGCGGGCGGGTTGTTGGTGTAGTAGCCAAAACCGCGAATGTCGGTGTTCTGGTACTTGTAGGGGCCGACGGCATGCGTACAGGCGCGCTCGAGCACCGGACCGCACAGCGATGCGTAGGCGCCGGTATCAAAGTTGATCTCGCAGTCCAGACCGGTAAAGTTGCCCTCGGCGTCGCAACCCAGCGTAAAGGTACCGTCCATGGCATGGCGCTTGGGATGGAACGCGAGCGACTCGGCGCGCGTGAGCTTGCACTTCACAGGGCGTTGGAACTTATACGCGGCGAGCGCGGCAAGGTGCTGGATGGACACGTCCTCCTTGCCGCCAAAGCCGCCACCCACGAGCATGGTCTCGACGACCACGCGCTCGGGCTCGTTGTCCCAGCCAAACATGTGGGCACACTCTTTGCGCGTATCGTAGGCGCCCTGGTCGGTCGACTGCACCTTGACGCCGTTCTTGTACGGGAAGGCGACGGCGCACTCGGGCTCCAAGAAGGCATGTTCGGTAAAGGGCGTGGTAAAGCGTTGCGTCACGGTGAACGCGCTTTCGGCCAGCGCCTTGGCGGCGTCGCCGCGCGTCACGTGGCGGCTCTGGCACACGTTGTCCTTGAGCTCCACCGTGTTGCCGAAGGCAAAGAAGCTGTCATGCAGGCGCGGGGCGTCGGCGGCCCTGGCCTCGGCGATGTTGCGCACGGGCTCCAGAGGCTCGTAATCGATCTTGACGAGCTTCTTGGCCTTCTCGAGCGTCGCTTCGTCCTCGGCGACCACCAGCACGATGGCGTCACCCACGCAGCGGGTGATATCGCCCTGGGCGATCATGACGTCCCAGTCCTGGATAAGGTGGCCGACCTGGTTGACCGGCACGTCCTCGGCGCGCAGGATGCCCACCACGCCGGGCAGGGCCTCGGCCTTGGAGGTGTCGATGGAGAGCACGCGAGCACGCGGATACTTGGAGCGCACCGCGCTGGCATAGGTCAGGCCCGGCTGGTCGAGCTCGTCGATGTCGTCGGGATACTTGCCCTCGCCGAGCACCTTCTTGCGCACGTCGATACGGAAGGCGCGCTTGCCCACGCCGTAGTCGTCGCCGCGCTCCAGGTCCTCGTCGATCTGCTTTTCGCCGCGGAGCACCGCAGCGGCCAGCGAAATGCCCTCAATAATCTTTTTGTAGCCGGTGCAGCGGCAGACATTGCCGCGGATGGCGTACTTGATCTGTTCCTCGGTGGGCTCAGGGTCCTCGGCGATGAGCGCCGCGCCCGCCATGACCATACCGGGGATGCAAAAGCCGCACTGTACGGCGCCCACGGCGCCAAAGGCGTACACAAAGGCCTCGCGCACGTCCTCGGGCAGGCCCTCGACGGTCACGATGTTGCGGCCGGCGGCAAGAGCGGTGGTCAGCACGCACGCCTTGACGGCCGCGCCGTCCACATGGATGGTGCAGGTACCGCAAGCACCTTCGGAGCAGCCGTCCTTGGCGGAATGGATATGCAGGTCGTCGCGCAGGTAGCGCAGCAGCGGTTTGTTTTGGGGCGTCGTGCGCTCGACGCCGTTAACGGTAAAAGTGAATTCCTGTGCCATGGCGATTCCCTTCTACACGCCGGCGGCGATGCCGGTGCGGTCGTGGATGGCGCCATGCGGGCAGACGACGGCGCACATGCCGCACGACAGGCAGTCCACGCCGTCGATATGGGCGCAGTTGTCCTCGATGCGGATAGCGCCGGCAGGGCACTTTTTGGCGCACATACCGCAACCGATGCAGCTCGTGTCGCAAATCTTGCGGGCGATGGCGCCCTTATCGGTGTTGTTGCAGCGCACCAGAATGTTCTGGTAGCCGGGGACGAAGGCAATCACGCGCTGCGGGCACGCCATGCCGCACAGGCCACAGCCCGTGCACTTGGAGCGGTCCACGCGGGCGATGCCATCGACCAGCGCAATGGCGCCGTGGGGGCAGGCCGTGACGCAGGCGCCACAGCCAATGCAGCCTTCGCTGCAGTGGGCGTCGCCGCCTGCGGAGGCGCAACCGCTTCCGCAGGCAACGTAGGCCACGTTATGTTGAATGGATTTGGCCATAAGAGACTCGCCTATTTCTTAAGAAGGTACGAATAGTTGTCGCGCACAGCCCTGATGGTCAGGCGGACGGCCTCGGGAAGACCGGTGTTGACGGCATCGACCGAGACGGTGCGGACCGTGCCGGCGACGCGGACCTTAAAGTGGTCCTCGTCCACGGCCAGGAAACCCTCGTTCTCGGAGTTCTCCATGTCCTGCTCGCTCCAGAACAGGGTGAGCTTGTCCTTGTAGGGACGACCCTCCTGGTAGGGGCAGAACACGGCGCAGTTTCCGCACTCGTTGCACATGCCATCGACGTGGACGACCTGATGCTTGGCCAGGCCCGGCACTTTAATTGCCACGTTGGCGCGGTTGGGGCACACGTCGCAGCAGACCTCGCACACCGAGCCGCAGCCCAGGCAGCGGGTCTTGGTGCAGTTGCGCTTGTCGCGGCACAGCGACCCCTTGCGCTCGTAGCAGGTGTCCTCGCGGCCGGCCTGCTCGTTGCAGTCGGCGTACTTGTTAAAGTCCACACCGGCGATGGCACGGGCGACCTCGGCGGCATCGGCGATAGCCTCGACCACGGTGGCTGGACCGCGACGGCAGTCGCCGGCAGCCCAAACGCCCTCGACGCCGGTGGAGGTGGCGGCAAGACGGCCGCGACGGTCGTGCTCGACGCCCGCGGCATCGTACAGGCTGGCATCGATGCCCTCGCCCACGGCGCAGATCACCGTGGTGGCGGAAAGCTCGACGGTCTCGCCCGTGGCGACGGGGCTGCGACGGCCGCTTGCATCCGGCTCGCCAAGCTCCATAACGTCGCAGGTCAGCACGGCGCCGTTGAGCGCCTTGGGGGCCAGCAGCTCGCAGAACTCAACGCCGTCGGCAAGAGCAAGATCGAGCTCTTCCTCGTCGGCGGGCATCTGCTTCTTGGTGCGGCGATACACCAGGCGCACGTTCTTCACGCCGGCCAGGCGCTTGGCCACGCGGGCCGCGTCCATGGCGGTGTTGCCGGCGCCAATGACCACGACGTCCTCGCCCAGCTCGAGCTTCTCGCCCTTCTTGGCGGCCTCGAGGAACTCCAGCACATCGAGCTCGGCGCCCTCGCCCAAGCCCGCAGAGCCGGGCATCCAGGCACCGGTGGCCACGACCACGTCAGTAAAGCCTTGAGCCTTGAGTTCGTCGATGGAATCCACGCGAGCGTTGAGCTGCACCTTGGCGCCAAAGGCCAGGCAGAGCTCGGCATCGTGGGAGATATCGTCGCTCGCGATACGGAACTCGGGGATCACGTGACGGACCACGCCGCCGAGCGAATCGCGGGCCTCAAAGATGGTGACGGGCACGCCGGCACGAGTCAGGAAGAACGCCGTCGCCAGACCGGCCGGACCGCCGCCGATAACGGCAACGTTGCGCTCGCCGTCGTTGGCGATGGCCTGGGCGCGCAGCTTGGGCAGCACGGCGGTCATGGCCTCGCGGGCGGCCTTGAGCTTGCTGGCGCGAATCTGGGCGCCCTCGGGCTCGTAGAACGCACGCTCGCAGGCACGGCCGCAGGGATGCGGGCAGATGGTGCCGGTAATGAACGGCAGGGCGTTGCGCTCGATGATGATGTTGAGTGCGTCCTCGTAGCGGCCCTCGTCAACGGCCGCCAGGTAGGCGGGAATATCCTGCTGGATGGGGCAGCTCGTGCGGCACGGCGTGGTAAAGCAGTCGGAAAGCGGGCTCTTGCCGGCGACCTTGCGGTCGGGCAGCGGGCGCAGCGGCTTCTTGTAGAGCGGGTTGGTGAGTGAGTCGGTCTGGATCGCAGTCACAGCCTCGAGAGAGACGCCCGCGAACGGCTTGCCATCCAGGTCGGTAAACTCGCCGGCCATCTGGCTAAAGCGCTCGTAGCCACCAGGCTTGAGCACGTCGGTCGCCAGGGTGACGGGCCAAATGCCGGCATCGTACAGGGCGCGGATGTTGTAGACCGTGGCACCGCCGGAGTAGCTGATGCGCAGCTTGCCATCGAACTGCTCGGTAATGCGACGGGCGGCCTCGATGGTCAGCGAGAACAGCGAACGGCCCGACATGTACATCTCGGTGGAGGGCAGCTCGTTCCTCGTCACGTCGACGGGGAACGTGTTGGTCAGCTTGACGCCAAACTCCAGGCCGCGCTCAGCGCACAGGGCAATCAGGCGCTCGAACATAGGCACGGCGTCGACCCATTGCAGGTCCTCGCGGAAGTGCGTATCGTCGAAGACGATGTAGTCAAAGCCCAGCTCGTTGAGGCGCTGACGTGCAAACTCATAGCCCAACAGCGTGGGGTTGCACTTGATGTAGGTGTTGAGGCCCTTCTCGGTGATCAGATAGGTCGCGATGCGCTCGATCTCCGCCGGCGGGCAGCCGTGCAGGGTAGACTCGGTGATGGAGTTGGAGACGCGTGCCGGGATGGACTCGACAAACGCGGCGTCGACATGCTCAAACTTGTCCAGGTTGGCGAGCGCCCATGCGCGGCACTCGTTCCAGACGTCGGAGCCGCTGGCGTCCTTCATGCCCTCGATGTAGGCGTCGACCTTGGGGCTCTTAATGCCCTCCAGGTCATAGCCCACGGACATGTTGAAGACAAAGCCGTCCGGGCTGCCCAGGCCGTACTCGCGAGCGATCAGGTGGCAGGCAAACCATGCCTTCACGTACTCGGCAAAAGCCTGCGGAACCTCGAGCTCGGTCGACCACTCGCAGTTGTAGCACTCGTCCTGCGCCACAATGCAGGGCTTGTTGACGCACTTGGAGAGCTCCTCGCCGTCCATAACCTGAACGGTCTTGAGCTCAAAGAAGCGGGAACCGGCCACGTAGGATGCCACGATGTTCTGGGCCAGCTGCGTGTTGGGACCGGCGGCCGGGCCAAACGGAGTCTCGATGCGCTCGTCAAAAATGGGAAGCGCACCCTCCTGGTTGGTCGTGACCATCTTGCGCACGCCAAAGACGGCGCCCTGAGTCTTGTGCTCCTCGATGATCCAGTTCATCAGCTGCGAAAACGGGATCGGCCTCATGATGTCGCTCATAGTGAGCTCCTCTCTGTAACGCCCGGCGAGACCGCGCGGCGGGCGCAAATACGGTGTAGCGCTAGCACAGCGCCGGCGACCCCGCGGAGGCCGCCTATACGCGCGCCGGATGCGGCGAAACACCCGACGCGCGTGAATCTACTTGTAATTAGTAGGCGCGATCGTTGAGCGTGCTCCAGAGCTTCTTGGACTCAGCCATGGTCCACGCGTTGATCTTGTCCTCATCAATGCCAACGAACTCGCGATCCTTGTACAGGACGCGGCCGTTGATGATGGTGGTACGGCAGTTTTTGCCCATCATGCCAAAGAGCATGTGGCCGTCGATGTTCTCCTCGCTCAGCGGCGTAAAGGGCTTGTAGTCCATAACGATGACGTCGGCGGCAGCGCCGGGCTCAAGCACACCGAGCTTGCGATCGAAGTACTTGCTGGCCATCTTGGCGTTATTCTCGAAGAGCATGGTCATGGCCTCGCACCAGCCCACGTTGGGCATGGCGGCGTTGTGGCGCTGAATAATCAGGAAGACCTTAAGGCTCTCGAGCATATCGTGGGTGTAGGCGTCGGTGCCCATGCACACGGGGATGCCGCGGCGGAAGAACTCAAGCACGGGGGCGCAGCCCACGGCGTTGCCCATATTGGATTCGGGGTTGTTGACGAGCCAGGTGCCGGACTCCTTGACGATATCCATCTCGGCAGGCGTCACGTGGATGCAGTGGCCGAGCATGGTGTCGGGACCCAGCAGGTTGTGCTGCAGCAGGCGCTCGACGGGGCTGATACCACCGCGGTTGAGGCGGGAATCCCACACGTCGTTCATGCCCTCGCACACATGGATGTGGAAGCCGGTCAGGCCGTTGTTGGCCTCGGCCATCTTATCCATGGTCTCGTCCGAAAGCGTAAAGGTAGCATGTCCGCCAAACATGGCGGCGATCATGTGGCTGTCGTTATCGCGACGCTCCTTGGCGGCCCACTGGGCAAACTCGGCGTTCTCGGCAATAGCCTGGTCGCACTTTTCCTGGCCACGGCGGTCGGAAACCTCGTAGCACAGGCACGAACGCATGCCCAACTCCTGAGCGGCGTCCTTAATGGTAAAGAGGCTTCCCGGGATCTCACAGAAGCTCGCATGGTGATCGAAGATCGTGGTGACGCCATCGCGGATGGAGTCCAGAATCGTGGCATAGGCGCTGGCCTTGGTGCCGTCGAGCGTCAGGTTGTCGTCGATCTTCCACCACTGCTGCTCAAGATTCTCCAGGAAGTTGGTGGGGTTGCAGCCCTTAATGGCAAGGCCGCGGGCCAGACCCGAGTAGATGTGGGTGTGGCAGTTGATAAGTCCAGGCATGATGAGGTTGCCCTGGGCATCGACGTACTCGGCATCCGGGTACTTGGCCTTGAGCTCGCGCTCGGGGCCCACTTCGACGATCGTATCTCCGTCAATGGCGACCGCACCGTTTGGAATGAACGGGGTCTGAGCGTTGCGGGTAAAGATGGAACCGTTAGCGACCAGAAGCATGGATGCTCCCTTCAACATCAGAGGCGGGGTTTGACACCTCTGACATGGCGGAGTGCGAAGCGCCGGCCTACACCGGAAACGGGCCCTCTCCCGTCAACGCTTCACCAAAGGGACAAACCCTTTGAAGTGCGGCTTGGCGCCGCATGGCGTCGGCGGACGAGGCGATGCGTCCGCCGACGAATAGCACCGAATTGGTTACTTCTTGCTCTCGGGCAAGACTAGATCCACGGCAGCGTCCTTGGCGGCATCGATGTGCTGAGCCACGACCGGCGTCTGCGGAAGGATCAGGTTAAGGACAATGGCCATGATGGCGGTGGGGGTTACGGCATTGGAGCCGATGACGGTGGACACCCAGGCGGGCATACCCTCGCCGGCAAGGCAACCGCTGGCCATCCAGATACCCAGGCCAAAGACGACGGAGGTGCCGACGATAGTGGTAGTGCGCTGCGTGAGGCCCTCGCGGGTGAACATGCGCACGCCGTTCATGGTGATGGTGCCAAAGACGCCGACGGTCGCGCCGCCGATGACGGGCTGCGGGATAGCGGAAAGGACGGCAGAGAGCTGCGGGAACAGACCGGCGATGGCAAAGACGGCCGCGATGATCACAAAGACCCACTTGTTGACGACCTTGTTGGAGCAGATGATGCCCACGTTCTGGCCAAGGGCGCTGGTGGGAAGACCGCCCAGCAGGCCGCCGACCATAGAGGTGAGGCCCTGGGACACGATAGCGCCGGAGAGCTCGCGCTCGGTGGGCATACGGTCGATGGAGCCCAGGCAGGCGGCGGAGACGTCACCGATAACCTGGATGGCAACCATGGGGAACACGACGGCGAGGGTAATGCAGACCTCGGGATCAAACTCGAGCGCGTAGGGCATGAGCTTGGGAAGGGCGAAGACCTGAGCGGTGGCGACGCTGGAGAAGTCGATCATGCCAAAGGGGATGGAGACGATCATGCCAACGATCATGCCAAAGAACACGGATCCCAGCTTGAGCGTGCCCTTGCCAAAGTTGGCGAGCGCAAAGACCACGGCGAAGGTGATAAGAGCGACGCACCAGGCCTGCGGGGTGCCCCACAGCGGCGTACCCATACCGCCGGCCATATACTTGACGGCCGTAGGATACAGCGAAACGCCGATGGAGAAGATAACCGTACCGGTCACGACGGGCGGGAACAGCCACTTGATCTTGCTGTAGGCCAGACCAAAGAGGACCGCGACGGCGCCGCCGACGATCTCGCCGCCCAGCAACGCACCAAAGCTAAAGCCCGAGGCACCCATGGCCTGCAGGGCCGGCAGGAACGCGAACGAAACGCCCATGACGATGGGCAGGCCGCCGCCGATGCGACGGAAGGGAGCGAAGGCCTGAAGGGCCGTGTCGATTGCCGAAAGAATGAGTGCAACCTGAATGATGTCGGTGCTCTGCTGGCTATTAAAGCCGTAGACGCCGGCCATGATGACCGCCGGGGTAATGATGCCGGCAAACGATGCCAGTACGTGCTGAAGGGCACACGGGATCATTTCCTTAACGGGCGGCATGCCTTCGCGAGTGAACAGGGCTTCAGTGCCGTTCGTAACCGTCTCCTGGGTCATTTGACCACCAATCCTCGAAATAGTTGTTTTCGCATCTAACGCTCTATTGTGACGCAGTGCGGGGTTGAGGTTGTGCCTTCGTTGCATATCGTATTAAAGATGATTCTCATTCTCAATAATAATTTTTTGTTATCAGACTATTCTTCAGCTGAGATAACGCATTTCCGCAGTTCAGGAATGTGTCTGTTCAAAATAACATCTAACTTTTCTTTTGGTCGACCGTTTACCGCTAAATTCCTACCGTTCGTCTGTATTACGCAATGTACCTGCGGATATACGAGATGATGAGCAGCGTGTTACCATGATAAAAAATTGTTATGAACACTTCGATAGAACCCAAAGGAGTTGCCCGTGAACGAGACCGTACGTCGCTTTTTGCCGATGGTCGATTTCCTGGAGCAGGTACTCGGTAAGAACAGCGAAATCGTGCTGCACGATTTCTCGGATCCCGACCACGCCATCATCGATATCCGCAACGGTATCGTGAGCGGCCGCAAGGTCGGCGGTCCCGCCACCGATCTGGCGCTCAAGATTATGCACGACGCCAAGTATCGCGACCTGCCGTTTATTACGGGCTACGAGGGCCGCGGTGCCGGTGGCAAGACATTGGAGTCAGCGACGTACTTTATCCGCGAGAATGACGAGATCGTCGGTATGCTCTGCGTCAACACCGACCTCTCGACCGTGCGCTCCATCAACGCCATGGCACAGCAGCTCATGGCGTGCTTCGACGCGGCGCCGACGCGCACGGAGCCCGCCTCTATCGAGGTCGAAAGCCTTTCGGAGTCCACACAGGAGCTCATCGACCGCAGCATTGCCGAGCTGCTGAGCGCTCGCGGGCTGGATGTGGCGTCGCTTGGTCAAAGCGACCGCGTGGACGTCATTCGCCACCTCAACGGCAACGGAGTGTTCATGCTCAAGGGCGCCGTAGCCTGCGCCGCCACCGCGCTGGGCATCTCGGAGCCCAGCGTCTACCGCTACCTGCAAAAAGTCCGCAAGGAAGGCTAACGAGCAAAATGGAGCGCGGCTCCACAAGCGATCCATCACTTGACAAAAGACCCTGCAGCTCGCACGCGCTGCAGGGTCTTTTTGCATGTCATGTTTAGTTGTGGCCAACGCCTTAGAGAGCAGCAACGACCTCGATCTCGACCAGACCGCCAGCCGGAAGGGCGGCAACCTGGAAGGCGCTGCGCGCGGGGAACGGGGCCTCGAACTTGGAGGCGTAGATCTCGTTCACGGCGGCGAAGTCGGCGATGTCGGCCAGGTAGACCGTGGTCTTGACGACATCGGCAAAGGTAGCGCCGGCAGCGGTCAGCAGGGCCTCGACGTTGGCGAGGGACTGCTTAGCCTGGGCCTCGACGCCCTCGGGCATCTTGCCGGTTGCGGGGTCGATGCCCAGCTGGCCGGACAGGAACACCATGTTGCCGGTCTGGATACCAGGGGAATACGGACCGATGGCTGCGGGTGCGTTATCGGAAGACACGACGGTCTTGCTCATGTTTTTCTCCTTACGATCAGATAGAGAGCGTGAGCGCGGCGTTCGCACCGGGAGGCACAATTCGGTCTGAACACCGCGCTTGATTTGGGATAGTACTCAAGGTTTCCGCGCGATGCAAGATTATTATCACGTTGCGAGAATAATTTATCGCCCAACGGCACCTGTCGGCCGCTGAACGGCACGACCGGACGGTGAAGCTCAAAATGATCCGTTTCCCTCCGTCCCCATCGGATCAGGTAATCCATAGGGGACGGAGGGAAACGGGTCATTTTTGCTGCAAGGACTGCTGAAGACTTTATCCCGCTTGGAGCACGGGCATCGCCCGCCGCAACAGCACCACTATACTTTTGAGTATCTGAGCATTTTGAAAGGCAGGATATGACCGCAACCGCCAGTCGAACCACCAACCGCAGGCCCGAGCTCTTGGCCCCCGCCGGAGGCCCCGAGCCCTTTGCCGCCGCACTCGCTGCCGGCGCCGATGCCATCTACTGTGGCATGGGCAGCTTCAACGCCCGCCGCAAGGCAACGAACTTTACCGACGAGGCCTTTGAGCAGGCCTGCCGCGCCGCACATCTAGCCGGGTCGCGCGCCTACGTCACGGTCAACATCGTCATCAAGCAGTCCGAGATGAGCGACGCGCTGCAGCTCATCCATCGCTGCTCCACGCTGGGCGCCGACGCCTTCATTATCCAGGACTGGGGCTTGTTCTTTGAGGTCAAGCGCACCATGCCCGGCATCGAAACACACATCTCGACCCAGGCGAACATCCATGATGACCGCGGAACCATCTGGTGCCGCGAGCAGGGCGCCGACCGCGTGACCTTGTCGCGCGAGCTCTCCATTGACGAGATCGCCGCCATTCACGACGCCGCGCCCGATGTGGACCTTGAGGTCTTTAGCCATGGTGCCATCTGCTTTTGCTACTCGGGCCTGTGCCTGCTGTCGAGCTTTGCCATGGCGGGACGATCGGCCAACCGCGGCATGTGCGCCCAGCCCTGCCGCCTGCCCTACGAGTTGATCGACGAGAACGGTCGCGCGCTCTCCCCTGCCGGTCGCGAGCGCGCGCTGTGCCCGCGTGACACCAACACCTCACAGCTTGTTCGCCGTCTGTATGACGCCGGCGCCGCATCGCTCAAGCTCGAGGGCCGCATGAAGGCACCCGATTACGTGTACTCCATCGTTGATGTGTATCGTCACGAAATTGACGACATGCTATCCGGAGCCGCCGTTGCCAAGGACGAGGAAGCCGCCCGCCAGCGCCAGCTCAAGCGCTGCTTTAACCGCGACTTTACGCACGCCTACCAAGACGGTACCTCGGGCGACGAGATGATGAGCTACGAGCGCTCCAACAACCGCGGCCAGATCGTGGGCACGGTGCTGGGCAGCCGCCCGGCCAACCGCGATGTGCGCGGTCTCAAGCCCGACGACCGCCGTCGCCGCGCCGCCATCGCCCGCATTGAGCTGTTTGAGCCCGTGGGCAAAGGCGACCTGCTGGAGCTTCGCCACGATAACGAGTTTGACCAGTTCCTGACCACCATTGCTGCCGATGATGCCGCCGCAGGCGACATCATCGAATGTCGCGTACCCCGCAGCATGCCCGAGGGCTGCCGCGTCCGCGTGATTCGCAGCCAGCGTGCCATCGACGCCGCCGGCGCCGCGCTCAAGCGCGATGTGCTGCGCCCCCGAGCTGTTGATGCGTCCGTCGTGGCGCGCCTGGGCGAGCCGTTTACCGTCACACTCACCTGCTGTGACAGCCCCGCGCTCACCGCCACCGCCACAGGCTTCACCGTCGAGGCCGCCAAGACCCGCGCCGTCGAGGCGGCAGACCTGGTTGAGCATGTGGGCCGCATGGGCTCCTCGCCCTTTGAGGCAGCGAGCTTTGACGTTTCGCTCGACGCCGGCTGCGGCATGGGCTTCTCCGCCGTTCACAAGGTGCGCGCCGCCGCTTGCAAGGCGCTGGAAGAGGCCATTCTGGCGCCGTACGAGGAGCGCGCGAAAACTCTCGAGATTCCGGTGCTCGACAAATGTACGCGCGCTATGCCCGAGCATTACCGCGATGAGCCGCAGATCTGCGCCGCCGTCACCACGCTCGAAGCCGCCGAGGCAGCTCGCGCCGAGGGCGCCACGCGCATCTACATGACCACCGATGCGCTCGATGCGGCCGAGCTCTCCCCCGCCGATGCGTTTGAGCAGGGCATCGTACCCGTACTCGACGAGGTCTGCCGCGCCGTCGACCACGAGCGCGTCGATCCCTGGATCAATGCCGGAGCTACCGTCGCCGTCGGTAATATCTCCGAGCTCGCCGTAGCCGCGCAGGCCGGCGCCACGGCCGAAATTCGCTCTTGCCTGCCGGTGCACAACACGCCCTGCATGGAGGCGCTTGCCGAGCGCGGAGCCGGTGCGTTTTGGCTCTCGCCCGAAATCACGCTCGACGAGATTGTCTCGCTCGGTGCCGCCGCGCCCGCGGCTTTGGGCATCACCGTCTTTGGCCGCCCGCGCGTTATGACGAGCGAGCACTGCATCCTGCAGGTGGCCAATGGCTGCATCCACGATTGTGCCAGCTGCCGTCTGCGCGCCCGCAAGCTGTCGCTCAAGAATATCGACGGAAAGGTCATGCCCGTGCGCACCGACATCCACGGCCGCTCTCGCTTGTACGACGCCTACCCCATCGACCTTACGCCGCAGGTACCGCAGTTGCTCGACGCCGGCGTCCGTCGTCTTATGGTCGACGGAACCTTGCTCGAGGCCGATGAGATTGGCCGTGCCGTCGCCCGCGTCCGTCGTGCCGTCGAAGCCGCGCAGGCCGGCCGCAAGCCCGCCGCCCGCCTGCGCGGCGCCACCTCGGGCTGCATGTTTGTGGGAATTAGCTAATCGAAAGGCTTACACGTGAACGAAGAACCTCAAGTCCTCTACTGCGACGCCTGGCTCATGGCTATCGATAAGCCTGCCGGCATGATCGTCCACGGTGACGGCACCGGCGAGCGCACACTTACCGACTACGCCAGCGACCTGCTGCTGGCGATGGGCGACGGCTTTGCCGCGACCGACATGCAACCGCTCAACCGCTTGGACCGCGACACCACCGGCGTGGTGTTGTTCTCGCTCGACAAGCGGACGCAGCCCGCTTTTGACCAGATGGTCATCGACCACGCATTCGAAAAGCACTATCTGGCGCTCGCCGAGGGCAAGATCGACTGGAACGAAAAGCTCATCGACAAGCCCATCGCCCGCGACCGCCACGACAGCCGCAAGATGCGCGTCGGCGCCAGCGGCAAGCCGTCTCAGACGCGCGTGAAGGTGCTCAAGCGCCTTAAGAGCCGCCGAGGCCTGCCCACGCGCTCGTATATCGATGTCGAGCTGCTCACCGGCCGCAAGCACCAAATCCGTGTGCACCTGGCAAACGAGCATCATCCCCTGGTTGGCGACGACCTATACGGAACGCCGCGCCCCTGCGGCCTGATGCTCCACGCCCACAGCGTGTCCTTCACGCATCCCGTAACCGGCGAGCACATCCACATCGAAGCCCCCTGCCCCTGGGAGCCCTAAACCACCACAATGGGGACAGGCACCTTTGTGGTGGTTTTGCCGCAATGGCCCAGCCACGGTCCCAAAACGTCTCGATCTGTAACAGTTAGAACCCATTTTCCGGCCTATCTGTTACAAATCGAGACATTCGAATCCCCCTCAAGGGAAAATCTCGATCTGTAACATCTGGAGCCCGCATTTTGACCTTCCTGTTATAGATTGAGACGTTATGGGGCCACCAGGAAAAATATCTCAGCTTGTAACATCTGGAACCCATATCCCTCTCTTCCTGTTACAGATCGAGACAAATCCCCAAACAGCAAAAGGCGGCAACGTCCCTGGTGGACGTTGCCGCCTTTCCATTGGCAAGACCCTTCCGCTCCCGCTACTCGGTAGCCTTGTCGAGAGGCTTCTTAAGGAAGCTCAGAACCAAGCAGCCGACCACAGCGCCGATAGCAAGGGCCAACAGGTACTGCACCGGGTTCGTGATGACCGCGATAACCCAGGCGCCACCGTGCGGAGCGGGGCTCGCGCAACCAAAGAGCATCGACAGACCGCCGGCGGTCGCAGATCCCAGGATGCAGGCGGGCAACACGCGAAGCGGATCGGCCGCGGCAAAGGGAATGGCACCCTCGGTGATAAACGACAGACCCATGATGTAGTTCACCAGGCCTGCCTTGCGATCGGCCTCGGTCCAGCGGTTCTTAAAGAACGTCGTGGAGAGCGCGATGACCAGCGGCGGTACCATACCGCCCGCCATGACGGCAGCCATGATCATATTGCCCTGCAGCGTTTGCTCGGCAAGGGCCGCGGTGCCAAAGACATATGCGGCCTTGTTGATGGGACCACCCATGTCGGTCGCCTGCATGCCGGCGCAGATAATGCCCAAAAGAACGATACTCGTGCCCGAAAGACCGTTGAGCGCGCCGCTAATGGCGGTGTTGATAACGCCCATAATCGGGTTAACGGCCATCATAAAGAGACTCGTAAAGAGAATGCCCAGCACGGGGTAGATGAGCATGGGCTTGATACCGTCGAGCGACTCGGGTAGCACGCTTGCAGCCTTCTTGAGCGCATTGACGATAATGCCGGCGGCAAAACCGACCAGCAGCGCGCCCAAAAAGCCAGCAGAGACAAGCTGAGCCTGGGCATCGGCATCCATTGCCGTGGTGAGATAGCCCAACGTAAAGCCCTGCTTTGCAATCCAGCCACCCACAAAGCCCGCGGCCAAGCCCGGACGGTCAGCAATGGACATGGCAATATAGCCCGCAAGGATGGGGAGCATAAAGTTGAACGCCTGGTTGCCCGCAAGGTTAAAGAAGGCCGCGACCGGAGTGCTGTGGCCGTATGCGCTCGTGCCCAGTCCCGCCTGGTCCAGCAAGAACGAAAGCGCCATGAGGATGCCGCCGCCAACAACAAAGGGGAGCATGTGCGAAACGCCGTTCATCAGGTCCTTATAGACCCTGCGGCCCAAACCCTCGGATTCGCCCTCGGCAGCCGCCTGTACCGCGGCGCCGCCGGACACATGATGAATAGGCGCATTGCCCGCAAGCGCAATATTGATAAGTTCCTCGGCGTCATTAATGCTACGCGTCACCGCATAGGAGTAAACCGACTTGCCATCGAAGCGATCGAGCTCGACATTTTTATCCGCCGCAATGATGACACCCTTGGCACCAGCGATGTCTGCCGCGGTCAGTACATTTTTAGCGCCGCCCGAACCCTGAGTCTCGACCTTAATGCTCACGCCCATCTTGGCTGCCTGGTCTTCCAACCCTTTGGCCGCCATAAATGTGTGAGCAATGCCCGTTGGACATGCCGTGATGGCAACGACATCGTAAGTGCCGCCCCCAACCTTCTCGTTTGCAGCTGACATGTTTCCTCCTTTTGCACAAGCAGGCCCAGCCCTCCCCTTCTGAGGGTCACAACCTGCGTATTACCTTGTGTTTGAGTGATTGATAGCGCCGAAGTGACGGCGCTTTTAAGCGATATCTATACGATGGCCCCGGCGGGCATGATCACGTCGTATGGAAACAGGGGTACTGGGAAATCATGCCCGACGGGGCCATCGGAACCACCACAATGGGGACAGGCACCTTTGTGGTGGTTTTGGCCTTACTTCGCCCTGTCGCTAGACCGTGATGACGTTGTCTATCGACTGGTACTTGGCTGGCACCTCGCCCGCGGTAATAATCGTTGCGTCGCGGAAGTCCGCGAATTTTACGGGAGCCACCATGCCAAACTTACTGGCGTCCGAGATTACGAAGCGTTTGGCTGTATGGCGCATCGAGATACGCTTGACCTGCGCTTCCTCGATATCGGGCGTCGTAAAGCCCTGCTCGGCGGCAATGCCGTTAGAACCCCAAAAGCCGCAGTTAAAGTTGTAGCGGTCTAGGGTTGCCAGAGCATCGGGGCCAACGAGCGCCTCGGTCTCGGGTTTAAGCTCGCCGCCCAGCACCACGGTGCGCATGCCGCGCACAGCGAGATGCTGAGCATGGAGCACGGAATCAGTCACATAGGTGACCGATTCGAGATGCGGAAGATGCTCGATGAGTCTGAGCGTTGTCGAACCCGAATCGATGTACACAAAGCTCTCGGGCTCCACGAGCGCTGCGGCGCGGGCGCAGATACGCTCCTTGTCGTCGTTATGGAGATCACTGCGCTCACTGATCGTTAGGTCGCGCGTCACGTGCGCGCGCTCAAGACTTGTCGCGCCACCGTGCACCTTGGCGATGCGGTGCGCTCGGTCGAGCGTCTGTAGGTCGCGTCGAATGGTAGAGGCCGTCACGCCCAGGGCATCGGCAAGCTCGGGCACCGTTACCGAGCCAGCCTGCTGCACCATCGACACGATCGTATTGAGCCTATCTTCCGCAAGCATCGCTTACTCCTCCTCGGGGTAGACGACTCCCCAATCGGCGCGGAGCTTGGTCATGAGCTCCATCACATCAGAAGCATAATCCAGAAGCTCACGCTTGGAATCGTCGCCGGCGACGGCCTGCTCGAGGTCAGCCATCTCGTAGCACAGGGCATAAGCCTCGGTGCCCGCGGCGACCTCCTCGCGATGACCGTCCGCGGTCCACACGATCGTCGCGTGATCGGCGCGCGGATACTCGTTGACCTCGACATAGCAATTGTCAAAGCTGATAACCGACCGCTTTGGCTGCTTGGAGTGGAGCGTAAGGCTCACGACGCCCAGCTGCTGCTCGGCATTGCGGCAGACGATGCCGCCTGCAACGTCCACGCCGGTCTCGCAGGTGTTACCCAGAGACACGACCTCGACGGGCTGGCTCGCCATAAACAGGCGCATGACGGACAGGGCGTATACGCCAATATCGAGCATGGCACCGCCGGCGAGGTTGCGATTGTAGAAACGGTTGGTCAGGTCGCCGTACTCCTTGTAGCTACCAAAGTTGAGCTGAGCGAGGTTCATGCGGCCAAACTCGCCGGCATCCATGCGGCGGCGCAGCTCTTGATACAAGGGCATGTGGAGCACCGTGGTAGCGTCCATAAGGACCACGTTGTGTTCGGCGGCAATGGCGCGGGCCTCATCGAGCTCGGCGGAGTTGAGCGTGATGGCCTTCTCGCAGAGAACGTGCTTGCCGGCCGCCAGGGCGGCGCGCAGATAGGTGATATGGGTGTTGTGCGGGGTGGTGATGTAGACGGCGTCGATGTCAGGATCGGCGTAGAGATCCTCAACCGTGTCATAGACCTTCTCGACGCCGTACTGGTCGGCAAAAGTCTGAGCCTTGGTGAGCGTGCGGTTGGCAACGCCCGTAAGCTTGCGGCCGGCCAGGGCAAGGGACTGAGCCATCTGGTTGGCAATAACGCCGCAACCGATCACAGCCCAACGGAGCTCGGGAGCCGTAAAGATGTCGTTAGGGAACGGCTTGTCCTGGACCGAAGCAAATGCTGCTTTGGCGGCTGCCGCGGCGTCGAGTGGAGCCTGCTTGGAATCTGCCATTATGTGTCTCCTGTGTCATAGAACGTCTTACATTTCTGACAGCTCTATATTCGCACAAACACGCGCGTCTGTGCGCATTTTTGCGTATCTCACCGCTAAACGGTCATTATTGCCCCGTAAACGGCGCATATATACGCATAGGTGCGTAATTAAACGCAATCTAACGCGCATAAACGCGCACACAAGCAATTTATACAGCACGACCCGCTCATTTATGCTTACCCAGTTAGGGTACTCATTTAAGCCTGTCCCCAATGAGTAGAGATAGAAAAAGGCCCGGGTGCCGTGGCATCCGGGCCTTTGCTAGCAACTTGATGTTGCGGGCAGCTTAGAACTTGTGGCCGCACTTCTTGCAGACGCGCAGCTTGTTCTTGCCGTCCTTCTCGTGACCGACGCGGGTAACCTTACCGCACTCGGGGCAAACGAGATTGACGTTGGAGGCATCGATGGGAGCCTCCTGCGAAACGATGCCGCCCTGCTGGTTGGCAGCGTTGGGCTTGACGGCCTTCTTGACGACCGAAACGCCCTCGACAACGACCTTGTTCTCTGCAGGGAGAGCACGCAGGACAACGCCCTGCTTGCCGCGATCCTTACCAGAGAGAACCTGGACCTTATCGCCCTTCTTGATATACATATATCTCCCCTAACTACAGGGTCTCGGGAGCGAGCGAGACGATCTTCATGTACTTCTTGTCACGAAGCTCGCGAGCGACGGGCCCGAAGATACGGGTGCCGACGGGCGAACCATCGTTGTTGATGACAACGCAGGCGTTCTCATCAAAGCGAATGTAGGAGCCATCCTTGCGGCGGATCTCCTTAACGGTGCGAACGACGACGCAACGGACAACGTCCTTCTTCTTGACGTTGGCGCCAGGGGTAGCCTCCTGGACAGCACCGATGAACACATCGCCGATGCCTGCATAACGACGCTTGGAACCGCCAAGCACCTTGATGCAGCGAATCTTGCGAGCGCCGGAGTTGTCGGCGACGTTCAGCATGGTTTGCATCTGAATCATGGTAGATGTTCCTCCGAACTAAGAACCGAAGAGAGGTGCGCTGCCTTTATACGGCCTGTGGTATGCAAGCCAGGCATACGCACATCTTCGGAAACGTACAAGTCGTAAGAGCGACTGCTTATTTAGCGCGCTCGACGACCTCGATGAGGCGCCAACGCTTCATCTTGGACATAGGACGGGTCTCCATAACGCGGACGGTGTCGCCCACGCCAGCCGTGCACTCCTCGTCGTGAGCGTGCAGCTTCTTGGAGCTGGTCATCATCTTGCCGTACTTGGGGTGACGCTTGCGCTCGGTGATGGTGACAACAATGGTCTTGGCACCGGAGACGGAGGTAACGACACCCGTACGGACCTTACGCGAGTTACGCGAATCAGTCATGTTCTCTCCTTAGGTCCTACTCGGCGACAGCGGACTTCTCCGCTGCGATCTCGCGGGCGCGCTGCTCCGTGAGGACGCGAGCGATGTCCTTCTTCACGGTGTTGACGCGAGCGGTGTTGTCCAGCTGGCTGGTGGCCATCTGGAAACGAAGGTTAAAGAGCTCGGCGCGCATTTCCTTCAGCTTCTCAACGAGCTGAGCGTCCGAGAGCTCACGAATCTCTGCGGGCTTCATTAGTTCTCCTCCTTGGCGGCGGCGGCGTCCTCAGCAGCCCACTTGGCCTCGAGAGCGGCCTCCTCAGCCATCTCCTTCTCGATGCGCTGCTCAGCGTTCTTAGCAGCAACAATCTTGGTCTTGATGGGAAGCTTGTGCTGTGCAAGACGCAGAGCCTCGCGAGCGACCTCCTCGGGCACGCCCTTGACCTCGAACATGATGCGGCCGGGCTTGACGACGGCCACCCACTCCTCGGGGTTACCCTTACCAGAACCCATGCGAGTCTCGGCAGGCTTCTTGGTGATGGGCTTATCGGGGAAGATCGTGATGTAGACACGACCGCCACGCTTCATGTAGCGGGTCATGGCAATACGAGCGGCCTCGATCTGGCGGTTGGTCACATAAGCTGGAGCCAGAGCCTGGATACCGAAATCGCCGAATGCGATCTCGTTTCCGCCCTTGGACATGCCACGGCGGACCGGACGGTGCTGCTTACGATACTTGGTTCTCTTTGGGATAAGCATTTCTCAGCTCACTCCTTCGTTTCCGTTGCGGCAGGTGCCTCAGCTGCGGCCGGAGCCTCTGCTGCTGCGTTCTGCTGCTGGGCAGCGTTACGCTGACCACGGCGCGGACGGCGATCGCCGCGACGTCCCTGGCGGTTGTTGCCCTGCTGTGCCTGCTGCTCTTCGAACTCACGCTCGGTCATATCGCCCTTGTAGATCCAGACCTTCACGCCGATGCGGCCGTAAGTGGTCTTGGCCTCGAAGAAGCCGTAATCGATGAGGGCACGCAGGGTCTGCAGCGGAACGCGACCCTCGCGATAGAACTCGGAACGGCTCATTTCGGCGCCACCAAGGCGGCCGGAGAGCTTGATACGAATACCCTTGGCGCCTGCA
>USHA01000023.1 GCA_900554325.1 uncultured Collinsella sp. | reverse complement strand
TCGAGACCATGGGCGGCATCATGACCAAGATGATCGACCGCAACACCACGATCCCCACCAGCAAGACCGAGGTCTACTCCACCGCTGCCGACAACCAGACCAGCGTCGAGATCAACGTGCTCCAGGGCGAGCGCGAGCTTGCCCGCGACAACAAGTCGCTCGGTAAGTTCCAACTGACCGGTATCCCGGCTGCCCGCCGCGGCGTGCCGCAGATCGAGGTCACCTTCGACATCGACGCCAACGGCATCGTCAAGGTCTCCGCTAAGGACAAGGGCACCGGCAAGGAGCAGCAGATCACCATCTCCGGCTCCACCGCGCTTTCCGACGACGAAGTCGATCGCATGGTCAAGGACGCCGAGGCTCATGCCGAGGAGGACAAGAAGCAGAAGGAAGAGGTCGAGGTCCGCAACCAGACCGACAGCCTGTGCTACTCCACCGAGCAGACCCTCAACGAGCTGGGCGACAAGGTTTCCGCCGACGTGAAGTCCAAGGCCGAGGCCGCTATCGCCGACGCCAAGAAGGCACTCGAGGGCTCTGACGTCGAGGCCATCAAGGCCGCTGGCGAGTCCCTGCAGTCTGTGGCCTACGAGCTGGCTCAGGTTGTCTACGCCGACGCTCAGCAGCAGACCGACGGTGCCGCCGGCGCCCAGCCTGCCGACGATGACGTTGTCGACGCCGACTACGAGGTTGTGGACGACGAGGACAAGTAATCATGTCCGCCCGTAAAGCTCGCACGGAGGCGGCCGCCGTTGGTGCCGCCCCCGTTGACTCTGAGGAGAAGGACGTGAAGATTCCCGTAGAGGCCGTTGACGATACCGAGGCCAACGAGGCCCCGGCCGCCGAGGCTGCCGAGAACCAGGTAGAGGATTCCAACAAGGAGGCGACGATGACCGAGGACGAGATGGTGGAAGCCGCTATCCGCGCCGGTGAAGAAGCCGCCGACAACGACTTTAAGCTCAAGTTCGAGCAGGCCCAGAAGGAGCTTGCCGACGTGCGCAATGAGCTCGATGCTGCGGCAGAGGCTCAGAAGGCCGCCGAGGACAAAGCAAAGGACGCCACCGAGCGTACCGCCCGTCTGCAGGCCGACTGGGAGAACTTCCGTCGCCGCACCGCCAATGAGCGTATCGCCGAGCGCGAGCGCGCGACCGAGAAGCTTGTCACCGCGCTGTTGCCGGTGATTGACGATATCGAGCGCGCGATCGACCATGCCCGCAGTCAAGAGCTTTCCGACGACTTTAAGCAGTTCGTTGATGGCGTTGACGCGGTACATGCCAAGCTGCTCGACGTGTTTGCGCATGAGGGCGTTGAGCCCATCGACCCCAAGGGCGAGGCGTTCGATCCGCTCGAGCATCAGGCTGTGGGTCGCGTCGAGGACGCATCGCAGTACGACGAGACCGTCAACGATGTGTACCAGAAGGGTTACCGCATGGCGGATCGCATCCTGCGTTCCGCGATGGTGACGGTGACCTACGGTGGCGAGAAGCGCCCCGCACCGGAGCCCGAAGCGGCGCCCGAGGATGCTACGGCCGATACGGTCGAGAGTACCGAGGAGTAATTGAGAAGGGCCCCGGGGCAACACCCGGGGCCCTTTCTGGCCTAGTGCCATATGAAAGCATGAGCCGTCGTCTGCATGGGCGGCGGACGTAACAGGAGAGGAGCTACGATGGCTGCAGGCAAAACCTTCTATGACATCCTGGGCGTATCCAAGAGCGCCTCCGACAAAGAGATCAAGAGCGCGTTTCGTAAGCTCGCGCAAAAATATCACCCCGATGCCGGCGGCGACGAGGCCAAGTTCAAGGAGATCAGCGAGGCCTACGAGACGCTTTCGGACGAGAAGAAGCGCAAAGAGTACGACCAGATGCTCATGTTTGGCGGCATGCCGGGCGCGGGCGGCGCGTATGGCGGAGGCTACGGCGCCGGTGCCGGCGCGAGCGGCTGGGGCGATATCTTCGACAGTATCTTTAGCGGCAACGGCGCCTGGGGCAGCGATTGGGGCTCGGGCTTTGCCGGGGCCGCGGGCGCTGCCGGTGCGGGCGCGGGCCGCAACCGCGCGCGCAAGGGCGGCGACCTGTCGTTGACTGTCGACGTAACGGCCGAGGATGCGTTCCGCGGCGTGACGCACAAGGTCACCTACCGCATTCCCTCGACAGGCGAGCAGCAGACCATCACGGTCTCGGTGCCTGCGGGTGCGGTCGACGGCGGCAAATTGCGCTACAAGCGCCGTGGCGAGTACGGCGTTGCCGGAGGCGAGCGCGGCGACTTGGTCGTGACCACGCATGTGGAGGAGCATCCGCTGTTTAAGCGCAAGGGTGCCGACGTGACCATGGAGGTGCCGATCTCGGTCTATGAGGCGGCGCTCGGCTGCACGGTGGATGTGCCCACGCCCGGCGGCGCGACGGTTCGTCTGAAGGTGCCCGCTGGCACCCAGACGGGCAAGAAGTTCCGTTTTAAGGAGATGGGTGCACCCGACGTTAAGCATCGCGGCCGCACGGGTGCGCTGCTCGTCGAGATCAAGGTGCAGGTTCCCACGAACCTGTCCGACGATGAGCGCGATGCCATGACCAGGCTGCGCGAGGCCGACACGCGCGATTATCGCGAGAAGGTCAACCGTTACAAGGCGACGTACTAGGGCGGTCGTGGCGCACGCCCGCGCCCGCGGGCTTATGATGGACGATAACGAGACGGAAAGGGGTCAGGTAGCATGGCCGAGGACAATAGGAACAAACCGCTGTACATGATCAGCGTGGCGGCCGAGCTGACCGGCATGCATCCGCAGACTCTGCGCGTCTACGAGTCCAAGGGCCTGGTGAACCCTCAGCGCTCGGGCGGTAACACGCGTCTGTATTCGCGTGCCGATATCGAGCGCCTGGAGCTCATCAACCAGCTCACCGACGAGGGCATCAACCTTGCCGGCGTGGTGCGCATCCTCGATATGAAGGAGCGTGCCGAGGAGCGTGAGCGCGAGAACGAAAAACTCCGTGCCCGCGTACGCCAGCTCGAGGACGAGCTGCACGAGTACAAGATGCAGAAGAAGATCACCGCCCTGGCCCCGCGCGACGGCTCAGTCAACCCCGAGCAAGTCATGCGCAAGCTTTTGGGCGCGGGAACCGATCTTTAGTTACGGCGGCTCTACGACACAAATCCTAACAATATGAGAGTGGATAATCTCCCACTTTTGGTCCGCTTGAGGGCTAGAAACGGGAGGTTATCCACTCCCATTTTTGGCTGGCACTTGGGGACGTTCCTTCTGTGCCGGCACTTTGGAACACTCCTTGCGCCAATATCGCCCTGTGCTTTACTGAGATAAAGTGAACGCCGAGATTCGTAACCCGCTGGCAACCGTTCTATGGCACGATATTGAACGAATGTATGCTATGCGCCCAAATCTTTTGGGCAGAGTGGGAGACAGTATGGTCAAGCTGTACGAGGACGGCATCTACCTGCGTAACGGCAGCGAGGTTGTGCCTGAGGCCGAGGCCGCTGAGCGCGGCATTACGCAGACACCCGAGGATGCCAAGCGCGGCACCATCGCGTATTCGATCCTTCAGGCACACAATACGTCCGGCGACCCCGAGGCGCTCAAGATTCGCTTCGACGCCATGGCGAGCCACGACATCACCTTTGTCGGCATTATCCAGACGGCGCGTGCCTCGGGCATGGAGCAGTTCCCGCTGCCCTACGTGCTCACCAACTGCCATAACTCGCTGTGCGCCGTGGGCGGCACCATCAACGAGGACGACCACGTCTTTGGTCTCTCGGCTGCCAAAAAGTACGGCGGCATCTTCGTTCCGCCGCATATCGCCGTCATCCACTCCTTTATGCGTGAGAACTTCGCTGGCTGCGGCAAGATGATCTTGGGTTCCGACTCGCACACCCGCTACGGCGCCCTGGGCACCATGGCCGTGGGCGAGGGCGGTGGCGAGCTGGCAAAGCAACTGCTGCGCGACACCTACGATGTCGCCTATCCCGGCGTCGTTGCCATCTACCTCACGGGCGCCCCGCGCCCCGGCGTCGGCCCGCACGATGTGGCGCTCGCCATCATCCGTGCCGTCTTTGCTAAGGGTTACGTTAAGAACAAGGTCATGGAGTTCGTGGGCCCCGGTATCGCGAGCATGACGACCGACTACCGCAACGGCGTCGACGTCATGACCACCGAGACCACCTGCCTTTCTTCCATCTGGGCAACCGACGAGGATACGCACGCGTTTTTGACCATGCATGGCCGCGGCGATGATTATCGCGAGCTCAAGCCCGCCGATGTCGCCTACTACGACGGCTGTGTCGAGGTCGACCTGTCGAGCATCAAGCCCATGATCGCGCTGCCGTTCCATCCTTCCAACGGCTTTGAGATCGACGAGCTCAACGAGAACCTCGAGGACATCCTGCACGAGGTGGAGCTCGAGGCCGCCAAGATCGGCGAGGGCAAGACGCACTTTAGCCTGCTCGACAAGATCGTCGACGGCAAGCTGCACGTGCAGCAGGGCGTTATCGCCGGCTGTTCGGGCGGCAACTACGACTCCGTGGTCCAGGCTGCCCGCGTGCTCAAGGGCGCCAACACCGGCTGCGGCGAGTTTTCGCTGTCGGTCTATCCCACGAGCCAGCCCGTGGCGCTCGAGCTTACACGCCGCGGCTACATCTACGACCTCATGGAGGCTGGCGCGATCGTGCGCACGGCGTTCTGCGGTCCGTGCTTCGGTGCCGGCGACACGCCTGCCAACAACGGCCTTTCGATTCGCCACACCACGCGCAACTTCCCCAACCGCGAGGGTTCAAAGCCAGGTAATGGCCAGCTGAGCGCCGTGGCCCTGATGGACGCCCGCTCCATTGCGGCGACGGCTGCCAACGGCGGCGTCCTGACGCCGGCGACCGACCTGCCCGAGGAGACTTGGGACGAGGCCTGCGAGTACACCTTTGACGACGCGCCGTACAAAAAGCGCGTGTACTGGGGCTTTGGCAAGGCCGAGCCTGCCGACGAGCTGGTCGAGGGCCCCAACATCAAGCCGTGGCCCGCGATGGAGCCCCTCGGCGACGATATCCTGCTCAAGGTGTGCTCCAAGATCATGGACCCGGTCACCACGACTGACGAGCTCATTCCCTCGGGCGAGACGAGTTCCTTCCGCTCCAACCCGCTGGGTCTGGCCGAGTTTACGCTCAGCCGTCGCGACCCGGCCTACGTGGGTCGCTCCAAGGAGGCCGCCGCGGTGGAGAAGCGTCGCGTGGCCGGCGAGTCCGCGGGTGACCTGGCGGCGCTCGATGCCGAGCTTGCGGGCGTGTTTGAGGCGCTGACCGGCGCCGGCGTTGTGGCCGATGCCAAGGCGACTGAGTACGGCTCCATGCTCTATGCCAAGAAGCCCGGTGACGGTTCTGCCCGCGAGCAAGCCGCGAGCTGCCAGCGCGTAATTGGCGGCCTGGCCAACATCGTCCACGAGTACGCCACCAAGCGCTATCGCTCCAACGTGATGAACTGGGGCATGGTGCCCTTCCAGATGGAGGCCGAGCCCAACTTTGAGGTGGGCGACTACGTCTTCGTGCCGGGCATTCGCGCCGCACTCGACGGCGACCTCAAGAACATCGCCGCCTACGTGGTGCGCGCCGACGGCACGGTCGAGCAGATTGAGCTCTACATTGCCGATATGACGGCCGAGGAGCGCGCCATCGTCAAGGCCGGCTGCCTGATCAACTACAACAAGTTTAAGGCCGCTGCCGAGTAACGCACATACTTGTCCGCCCGGGGCTTACCCTTTCCCGTCCGCTCACGCGCTTCGCGAGGGTCGCGTTCGACAAAGGGTAAGCCCCGGGCTACATTTCCGCGTTCTCGTTGGGTCTTGAGGGACGCTAAAAATAGACTTGCTTGATGCCGCCTCTGTTATCGGGGCGGCTTCTTTGTTCGGACCACCACATTGGGGACAGGCACCTTTGTGGTGGTCTCTGTTTGTCTCGATCTGTAACAGGTAGGCCCTTATTTGCCGAGTAGTTGTTACAGATTTAGATAAACGGGAGCGGCTGAACATTTCATCTCGATCTGTAACATCTGAGGTCAAAAACGGCCGCTAGATGTTACAGATCGAGACAGATGAGCGCCGGAGCCGAAAACCACCACAAAGGTGCCTGTCCCCTTTGTGGTGGTGGGGGCGAGCTCGATGCTGCCGCGCTCGCTGAACGACATTCTAATGAGCGTCTCTACAGGATTTCATCCGGGCTGGCGGGTTTGGTTGTTTTGGGGATGCCGAGTTTGGATGACGCGAAATCGTCAACATTGTCCTTAATTCCGTCTTTGGTGTAGACAGTGACCATGTAGGTGCTGTGTCCGAACTCGCTCTTGTCGCGTGTTGCCCAGGCATCCCAGTAGGCGGCCCGGCTTCGCCCTTTGATTTTTCCGACACGGCGGAGTTCTGTTCGCTTTAATTTCTGGTTGCTATAGATGGTTCGACCGGCTTCCGCGGTGAGCCCGCACTGTCCAAGCAGCTTGTCGAGGACTTGGTTCATGTGGCGCTCATCGGTGTTTGGTGCGTAGTCGTAGGCGAGGGTGATGGAGTCAAGGGGCTGGTCGTCGATTAGATAGTTTAGCGCCTGAGGTTCAAGGCAGAAATAGGGGGAGCATCCGTCGACCTTGCCGAGCAACGGTAACTTGGACTGCCAACTTCCGGTGGGAATTGCATATTCGTAGAACACGCCACGGCAGACAAAGGAGAGCGAGGTGGCACGCGAGCCGGCGTCGATCATCCCGCAAAGATCGAAGGGCGAGGCGATACCAAAAGAAAAGGGCGTGATGACGATAAGGAAGAGCATCACGATGGGTATGGCGAGAATGGCGATGACGTTGCGACCGGTGGAATGAGACGGCTTCATATGCGCTCCTCGAGACAAAGAGCAGACAAACTCGATGACAAAGGAATAATCTTATCTAACAATTCAATTTTAATCTCATAACGTGCGATAGCTGGCCGTCGAAACCGAGAACCACCACAAAGGTGCCTGTCCCCTTTGTGGTGGTTCTCGGTTTGTCTCGATCTGTAACAGTTAGACCCTAATTTGCCGATTAGATGTTACAGATTGAGACAAACGGTTGCCGCTGGTCATTTCATCTCGATCTGTAACACCTAGGACCAAAAATGACTGCTAGATGTTACAGATCGAGACGGTAGCGCGCCGGGGCAGCGGCGGGCTGACATCTCAGTACCCTATCCATCAATCACTCAGAAAATCTTATATATAGAGACTTAGATTTGTGTATAAGATCGTACAAAGCTGGCAACAATACTTCTCGAACAACGTGAAGCCGCCCCGTAGGGCGGCCGCCCCAAGAGAGGTGATTCCATGAGAATCGATAAGCTAGCAATGACGTCGCGCGAGGCGCTGCAGACCGCCATGAGCACGGCTGCTGACGCGCAGGCCGGCGCGGTGGAGCCGATTCACCTGCTGTCCGCCCTGCTCGGTGCCGGCGAGCGCAATATCTCCGTGATCATCGAGCGCATCGGCGCTGAACCGGCCCAGCTCGCACGCTCCACGCAGGATGCCATCGACCACGCGCCCAAGGTTTCGGGCGAGGGCCAGCAGATGGGTCTTTCCAATGAGCTCGTCCGCGTCATCGAGAAGGCCGAGAAGAAGGCCACCAAGATGGGCGACAGCTTTGTGGTGACCGAGCATCTGCTGATGGCACTTGCCGAGGACAAGGGCGAGGCCGGCCGCGTTCTGCGCGACGCAGGCGTGACCAAGGAGCGCATCGAACAGGTCTACGAGGAGCTGCGTGGCGATGACCGCGTGACGTCTGCCGAGGATAAGACTCAGTTTGAGGCGCTGGAGCAGTACGGCCGCAACATCTGCGACCTGGCCCGCGCCGGCAAACTCGATCCGGTCATCGGCCGTACCGACGAGATCCGTCGTACCATCCAGGTCCTGTCCCGCCGCACCAAGAACAACCCCGTGCTCATCGGTGAGCCGGGCGTCGGCAAGACGGCCATCGTCGAGGGCATCGCCCAGCGTATCGTGGCCGGCGACGTGCCGAGCACCCTGCGCGACCGCGACCTCATCGAGCTCGACATGAGCGCGCTGGTCGCCGGCGCCAAGTACCGCGGCGAGTTCGAAGACCGCTTGAAGGCCGTGCTCAAGGAAGTGCAAAAGTCCGAGGGCAAGGTCATCCTGTTCATCGATGAGCTCCATACCATCGTGGGCGCAGGTGCCACCGAGGGCTCCATGGACGCCGGCAACATCCTCAAGCCAGCACTCGCCCGTGGCGACCTGCATGCGATCGGCGCGACCACGCTCGACGAATACCGTAAGTACATCGAGAAGGACGCGGCGCTCGCACGCCGTTTCCAGACCGTTCTGGTGAGCGAGCCCACCGTCGAGGACACCATCTCGATCCTGCGTGGCCTGAAGGAGAAGTACGAGATCTTCCACGGCGTGCACATCACCGATGGCGCGCTCGTGGCGGCTGCCGACCTCTCCGATCGCTACATCGCCGACCGCTTCCTGCCCGACAAGGCCATCGACCTGGTCGATGAGGCCGCAAGCCGCTTGCGCATGGAGCTCGACAGCATGCCGGTCGAGATCGACGCCACCACGCGTCAGCTCACCCAGCTGCAGATCGAAGAACAGGCGCTCATGAAGGAGACCGACGACGCCTCCAAGGAGCGCCTGGAGGCCCTGCGCCAGGAGATCGCCGAGGTCCAGGAAAAGCTCAACGTGCAAAAGGCCGGCTGGCTCAACCAAAAGAACGCCATCGACCACGTGCAGGAGCTCAAGGGCCAGCTCGACGAGGCCAAGAGCGAGGAGGAGCGCGCGACGCGCAATGGCGACCTGGGCCGTGCGTCCGAGCTGCGCTACTCCGTGATTCCGGGCCTGCAGCAGCAGATTCAGGATTCCGAGGCTGCGCTCGAGGCACAAAAGCAGCAGGACGGCGAGGGCCTCAACGAACAGGTGACCTCCGATGAGATCGCCGAGGTCGTGAGCGCCTGGACCGGCGTGCCCGTGTCCAAGATGATGCAGGGCGAGCTCGACAAGCTGAAGGGCTTGGAGGGTGAGCTGCATAAGCGCGTCATCGGCCAGGATGAGGCGGTCTCCGCTGTGGCCGCGGCCGTGCGCCGCAGCCGTGCGGGCCTCTCCGACCCGGACAAGCCCATCGGCAGCTTCTTCTTCCTGGGCCCCACCGGCGTGGGCAAGACCGAGCTCGCCAAGGCGCTTGCCGAGTGCCTGTTCGACGACGAGCGCGCACTCGTGCGTATCGACATGTCCGAGTACATGGAGAAGTTCAGCGTCCAGCGTCTGATCGGTGCGCCCCCGGGATACGTGGGTTACGACGAGGGCGGCCAGCTCACCGAGGCCGTGCGCCGTCGTCCGTACTCCGTGATCTTGCTCGACGAGATGGAGAAGGCTCATCCGGATGTCTTCAACGTGCTGCTGCAGGTGCTCGACGACGGCCGTCTGACCGATGGCCAGGGTCGCCAGGTGTCCTTCAAGAACACGATTATCATCATGACGTCTAACGTGGGCTCCAAGGCCATCGCCGATCTGTCCGGCAAGGACGAGGAGGAGATGCGCCATCAGGTCGACGCCGCCATGGCTCAGACCTTCCGCCCCGAGTTTCTCAACCGTATCGACGATATCGTGGTGTTCCATCCGCTCGGCATGGCGCAGATCGAGAAGATCGTCGACATCCAGCTTGCCGACGTCCGCGCACGCCTGGCCAAGGAGCGCATGACGCTTGCCATCACCCCGGCGGCCAAGCAGATGCTCGCCGTGGGCGGCCTGGACCCCGTGTTCGGTGCCCGTCCGCTCAAGCGCCTGGTCCAGCGCGAGGTCGTGGACGCCATCGCCGCCGCCATCATCGACGGCACGGTGCGCGAGGGCGATCAGGTGACGGTCGATGTCGACAAGGACGGCGGCTTTACCGTCGTGTGCGACAACACGCCGGCGGCCACCTACGAGGTTCCCGACGCCGAGTAGATTTTGGGCCATGCCTTAAAATCTGTCAGTCGTCTCTAAACGCCAAGGGCGGCGGATCCAATTGGGTCCGCCGCCCTTTTTCGTGCGACAATCGATGATGTTGAACACGATTGCATGGCAAGGAGATATGCAGATGAAAGACGAGATCAAGACAAGCGCGCCGGCGACCGATGCCGCACCCGCCGCACCCAAGCCTGTGCCTAAGCCGGCGCCCAAGCCGCGCGACCCCTATATCCGTGCCGAGAACGAGGACGATGACGGTTACGATCCCTACAGCGACCGACGCCCCGAGCGCGAGCCAATGTTCGAAGCCGACCCGTGGCGCTGAGTGCCACCCAAAAGGCCACCAATTAAGTTGCGGTGAAATAGGGACTGTTTTGCAGTTTGACCAGCAAAAACAGTCCCTATTTCACCGCAACTGCGTTAGGGATTTTTCTGCAGGGGAGGGCAGTCAAAAAAGCCCCGTCCCAAATTGACTGCTCGGGGAGTCGCATTCGAGCTCGGTTGTCCTCTTAGCCACTCGATATCCTTCGGAGCAATAACGGTGATAAAACTTGCTTAAGTGTTAATCAAGCTACACACAATCTTGCTCTCTAATTAATCAAGAATCAGTATAATTTTGATTAGCTAGAGAGCAAGATTGGAGAATCATGGCATTCAACGACTTGATCGCCCAGAAAATAAAGGACTTTGAACAGCAGGGGGTTCCGCAGGTCTTTGAGCGAGACCTTGATCTGGAAAACCCACAGGAGCCAAAGCGTGACAACATCGTAAATGTGGTTGTGGGGGCCCGCCGTTGTGGAAAGACGTATCGCCTGTATCAGGAGATGCAGCGGCTTCAGGGCCGGGGCGTCGAGCTTGACCGGATGCTTTACTTTAATTTTGAGGACGAGCGCTTGCGCCCGTATGAGTCATCGCTGCTGGCGGACGTGCTCGACACGTTCTATGCGCTGTATCCTGCTGCTCGAACCGAGGGCGCTTACATTTTCTTTGACGAGATCCAGGAAATTCCCGAATGGGGTGCGTTTCTGCGGCGTGTAGTCGATACGGAGAAAGCGACCGTCTATGTGACGGGATCTTCTTCCAAGATGCTGTCCTCAGAGCTTAAGAGCGAGTTCAGGGGTCGTTCTCTTATACGGGAGCTTTTTCCGTTGAGTTTTTCGGAATACGTTCGATATAAGACGGGGAGCGTTCTCGAGTCAGATGCGACCTTTTCCCCGAGCGATGCAGCGCTGCTTCGACATCATCTGATCGGGTATCTTGAACGAGGGGGATTCATCGCGACACTTGAGCAGACGCCTGCAGACGCGATTCAGCTGCTACAGGAATATGCTTCGCGAACGGTCGCCATGGACGTCGTTGAACGTTACGACGTCAAGAACCCTCGCCTGGCATCGCTGTTCTTGACGCGGTGTATGGCATCTTCGGGACGAGAGCTGTCAGTGAACAAAGTGTACAACGAGTTCAAGAGCAGACAGATACCCGTCAGTCGTAATTCGCTCAGCGACTTACTTGAGTATTATGAGGACGCCTACCTGTTATTTTCTGTGCCGGAGTTCACGCGTTCACTGGCAAATAACATGCGGTCTGCGTCTAAGGTCTACGCTGTCGACCCTGCGATGTTTGGAGCATTCTCTCCCGCATCGGCATTGGACCAGGGCCAGAGGCTCGAGACCGCAGTGTTCAATGCGCTAAGAAGAAGGACTCCCGCGGTGAGGACCGGCTCGGTCTGCCGCCTGCTAATCAAAGAGAAGAGCAAAAGCCATGAGGTGGACTTTGTGGCTGGGGATGCGCTTCTCATGCGGGCTTATAGCCTGATTCAGGTGAGTGCGGATATGGCACGTGAGAAAACGCGCGAGCGCGAAATCGCCGCGCTTGATGCCTCGATGGCCCAGTTTGATCTTGGCGAGTCGGCAATCGTTACCATGGATGAACAGACCGATATTCCATGCGAGCACGGTGTGGTACACGTTATGCCCGCATGGAAGTGGCTCCTTGCCTAATCATCTATGGACCTGTGGGGTCAGGACCTCCTGGCTCCTTCATCACGGTTGGGGAGCACCTTGCTGCGCCAGGCTAGTCCTGGGCTTTGATACTCGGCAGCAGGATCTGCGCGAGGTAGTCGGTCTCGAGTTTGGTGGCGGCGTCGGCCTTGCCGTCTTTGCCGACCAGCACGTTCTTGATCTGGCTATAGGTATAGCGGTTGCCGGTCGTAAGCTCGACAAGCTCAATGGCCGTGTCCATGGGGTAGGTTGACACGGGGTCTTGCGTGCGTCCGTTGATGGTCTGGGGCACCACGTACGGATAGACGGGGCCGCTGGCGTAGACGGTGTAGCCGTTGCCGAGGTTTGCCGCACCCAAAACCGCGTCGCCCTCATCGGGCGTAAAGCTCTCGCCCTCGCGCACCGCGACGAGCGTCACGAGCGGTGTGTTGGTGTCGCCGTCCAGATAAATGCACAGCGTGCTGCCGTTTTGCCAAGTCGCGACTTTGCCGTACCACTCAACGGGAATATCGAGCTGATACAGGTCCGTTGCCTTATGTCGAGCATCGGCGTCGCGGGCCGCCTGTGCCTCGCGGGAGCTCACGGCGTTGACGGCGGCGTCACGGCGCGCGGTTGCCGCCTGCTGGAGCACCTTTGCGACCGCGGCGGAGTTCACCCCGCCTTCCTCGGCATACTTGGCGGCGGCATCGATCTGGTCGTCAGTCACCGTGTTGGCCGAAGGCACTTTGAGCTTAAAGGTGGCCTGGGCACTTAAATCCTGTCCATCGCTCTTAACGGTGACCTGCGTCTTGGTGGTCGGGACGGTATAGATGGTGCCGTCGCCCGCGATGGGGGAGGCAGCGATGGAGAACGTGTAATCGCCGGGCAGCAGTTTGATGCCGCGGCCGCGCTCGTCAACATAGAGTGTTTCGCTCACGGAGGAGCCATCAGCGTCCTGACCGCTCACCTGTACGGGAATCTTGGAGCCGGTGGAACAGTCGAGGCCCGCGGCATGCACGCCAATCTGCACTGACATCATCGTGTGGGCATTGGCGGCGACAGCGGCAGCCTGCTCTTGCTGATATCCGTTCCAGGCGGCATAGCCTGCGCCGCCTGCGACGAGCGCGACGGCCACGACACCGGCGACCATCAGATTGCGGCGCTTGGGCGACATCTTGCGATGGCGAACCTCGGCCTCGCGTGCCGAGGGAACGGACGGTAGGGGGATATCGCCCATGGCGATGGTCTCGTCCACGGCAGGCGCAGAGCCCAGGCCGGGAAGCTCGCGGGTCAGCGAATCTTCGGCCGGCAAGCTGTCGAGCAAGATGGTTTCCTCGCTCGTGTCGGATTCGGGCTGGTCGTCGGCCTCGCATTCGGTGTCTTCGTGATCTGCCTCATCTTCGGCAGGCTCAACGTCGTCTGCATCCTGATCATCGGACTGCGCCTCGGCTTCCGACTCATCCTGCACATCAACGCCCGAATCGTCAAACGCAATCTCATCAAGTGAAATCCGGTCTAGGCTCTCCAGGGCTTCGGCACTCGCTTCTGCATCTTGGGCCGCATCCTCTTGGCCCATCGTCTCATCATTCATATATCCCCCAAGCTCAATATCGGGACAACACTGTACCCAAAAATGGAGCCATATAAAGCGCATGCGAAATATAAGATCCGATTTAACCCGAGCGCATCGTTCAGTCGCATCCTCGCGGCAGCAAAAAGCCCCCGGAACGCGAACGAATCACATTCCGGGGGCTCTGCAATGCGTTGAGTTGCGCGGAGCCGGCTATGCTGCTTCGCGCTCAAGCGATGTCTGCGCCAGGCACGTTACTCGGCGTGCGCGTAATCAACCTTGGCGCGGCGAGCGGTGGCCTTCTCCCAATCGCTGGTGCCCTCAAAGACATCCTGCTTGTAGGGATTGCGGCCGAGCTTCTTGGCACGGTAGGCGATGTAGATGATCGCGGCGACGTTGGCGACCAGTGCGGCGATCGAGACCGCGGTAGCGGCGCCGGGGTCGAGCGTGGAGTGGGTCACAAAGATGGACTCCTCCTGGAAGTAGGGGAATACCTGGGCAAACATGCACCAAATAGCCAGCGTAAAGGCGCGGTTCTGGATCCAGCCGCCCTTGTTCCAGATAAAGGCGGCGACGGTGGGCGCCAGCAGCAGCGCAAAGCCGCAGAACCAGGAGTGGGTGGGCAGGCAGTTGTAGGTGTAGCAGAAGTTCCAGATATCGTAGGCGATGATGTAGACCCAGGTCATATCGGGCCACAGCATGTCGGTCTGATCCTCGGAGGCGTAGACACTCCACCAACCGGTCATGCAGAAGATGTTGATGATACCGGCGATGCCGTTGAACACGTTGTTCCAGCCGGCTAGCTGCGTAGCACCTTCGGAGGTGACCCAGGTGGACTCGCCCAGGACAAAGAAGTGATAGGCGCTCTCAAAGTCGGACACGACGGCGATCATGATGTTGATGGCGACGATCACAAACGGCCATGCGCGGAACCAACGCGCCTTGCCGATCTTTCCCCACTGGTACTTAATGGCAATAAAGCCCCAGCAGCCGGCCAGCGCCGCGTATACCTTGGCGTAGTGGAACCAGCTGTTCTGGTACACATGGGTGGGGTTGGTGAGCGCCCACTCGGCACCCTGCGAGACGCCGATGGCGATGGCGACGCAGTAGATGGTCATGGCCAGC
Source organism: uncultured Collinsella sp. (assembly GCA_900554325.1). Lineage (GTDB taxonomy): Bacteria > Actinomycetota > Coriobacteriia > Coriobacteriales > Coriobacteriaceae > Collinsella. The sequence continues at coordinate 11,704 of USHA01000023.1, read as the reverse complement.
GGAGCCACGCCAAAGATGATTGCCGCGCCCAGCTTGGTGCGGCGGCCGACCTCGTTGAGCACGATCAGGCCAATAAAGACCATGGCCCAGCCGGCCCAGTGGATAAGGGTATCGCTACCCCAAACATCGAACAGCATGCTGCTCTCCTTTCACACGCCCGCGGCCCCTCTTCTGATCGCGGGCAGTTTGGCCAAATGTCGTCAGTTCTGGGGCTTGCGCTCCGGATACTTGGCGGTATAGCCCTCGATGTGGAGTGTCGAGGCGATGATTTCCTTGACCGTCTCGTCGGGCACATCGGGGTGCGTGCGGATATACATCAACAACCCCATGATGAGGGTGTAGAACGTCTCGTAGACATGGTCGATGCGTAGCTCATGATGGGCGACAAAATCCACCACGGTGGTGTCGCAGATATACTGCGCCACGCGCTGGACCACGTTGTGCAAAAAGCCGCCGTAGAGCGCGCCGCTGCTTGAGGTGAGCGTACTCGGCAGCTCGTGGCCGCTGGCGACCAGGCGCTTAAAGAGCGGGGCGACGGTGTCGAGCGCGCCTTCGATATCGCCGACGGTGCGGTCGGCGTTCCACTGCTCGAGTTCGGAGATAAAGCCGTCGATCGCCTCGTCCATGACGGCGGTGACGGCGGCGTCCATATCGGCAAAGTAGTGGTAGAACAATGAACGCGTGCAGCCGGCTCGCTTGGTCACGGCCGATACCGATAGGTGGGACACGCCCAGCTCGGAGCTTACGGTGCGCACGGCATCGAGGATCTCGCGACGGCGTTCGTCGCCCGTCAGGCGCTTTGCCGCGCTATCGGATGCGGGAACGGCATTGACTACAGAGGTATCTGCTGTGTTGTTGCCCATGTTTTGCCGCCTTTCATCCTCTTTTGCCTGACCGTTCGCCTAACAGTCTTGAATATTGTTGACGGTTCGTCAATACTATTTTTGACACAATGTCAACAATGGCGGGTGAACGGCATGGGGGCATGCCCGGCCTGCAAAAAAAGAGGGGCGCCGCGGTCCCGCCGGGCTGTGGCAAGAGAAGGGACAACCATGATTCTCAACGGACCGGGGATTAGCTACACCGAGCCCGACATAGGTTCGGAGTTCGTGCCGCCGCTGCCGGATCATCCGCGCGAGGCCATCGTCAAGCTGTGCGAGCACTGCACCAACCGTCTGCTGCATCGCGATGAGCTGCTGGGCTACGAGTACTGGTCGTTTGCCGAGGCCGCAACCGACGAGCAGGCCGAAGTGCTCTGCAAGATGAAGATGCGCCGTCCCTATACGCTGCCCGAGATGGTCAAGCTCGCCGGCATGCCCGAAGCCGATATCGAGAAGATGCTCGACGACATGAGCTACACGGGCCTGCTCGAGTACAACTGGGAAAACCCCGAGCGCGCCAAGCAGTGGGTGCTGCCCATGCTGGTGCCGGGTTCCGCTGAGTTTCTCAACATGCGCGTGAGCCAGCTCGAGGAGCACCCGGTCTATGCCAAGTTCTTTGAGCAGGCGTCCAAGGGACCGCTGTCCAAGGCCACGCCGATGGTGCCGCCCGGTGGTGCCGGCATCGGCATGCATGTCATTCCGGTCGAGAAGGCTATCGATGCCGCGAGCACGTCGGTGCCGATCGAGCATATCGAGCATTGGCTCGACAAATACGATGGCAAATATGCCGCTAGCACCTGCAGCTGCCGCGCGAGCCGTCGCGTGATGGGTGAGGGCTGCGCCGACGACCCGGCCGATTGGTGCATCGCCGTGGGCGATATGGCCGACTACGTGGTCGAGACCGACCGCGGCCATTACGTGACGCGCGACGAGGTTTACGACATCCTGCGCCAGGCCGAGGACAACGGCTTTGTGCACCAGATCACCAACATCGACGGCGAGAACAAGATCTTCGCCATCTGCAACTGCAACGTCAACGTGTGCTATGCCCTGCGCACCTCGCAGCTGTTCAACACGCCCAACCTGTCGCGCTCGGCCTATGTCGCCAAGGTCGAGAAGGACAAGTGCGTGGCCTGCGGTCGCTGCGTTGAGGTGTGCCCGGCCGGTGCCGCCAAGCTCGGCCAGAAGCTCTGCAGCAAAAAGGCCGGCGGACAGGTGCCCGAGTATCCGCGCCAGGAGCTGCCCGATGCCACCAAGTGGGACCACACCAAGTGGTCGCCCAACTACCGCAACGACAACCGTATCGAGACGCACGAGTCCGGCACCGCGCCCTGCAAGACGGCTTGCCCCGCGCACGTTGCCGTTCAGGGCTATTTGAAGCTCGCGGCTCAGGGTCGCTATGACGAGGCCCTAGCACTCATTAAGCGCGAGAACCCGCTGCCCGCTATCTGCGGCCGTGTGTGCAACCGCCGCTGTGAGGATGCCTGCACCCGCGGCCGTGTGGACGCCGCCGTGGCCATCGACGAGGTCAAGAAGTTTATCGCCCAGCGCGATCTGGATGCCGCGACCCGCTATGTCCCACCTGTGGTGACGCCGACGCGCGCTGGCGGCTTCGATCAGAAGATTGCCATTATCGGTGCCGGTCCGGCCGGCCTGTCCTGTGCCTTCTATCTGGCCGAGAAGGGCTACAAGCCCGTCGTATTCGAGAAGAACGAGCACCCGGGCGGCATGCTCACCTACGGTATTCCCAGCTTTAAGCTGCAGAAGGATGTTATCGAGGCCGAGGTCGAGGTCATTCGCCTGATGGGTGCCGAGTTCCGCTATGGCGTGGAAGTCGGTCGAGACGTGACGCTCGACGAGCTGCGCGCGCAGGGCTTTAAGGCCTTCTACGTTGCCATTGGCTGCCAGGGCGGCCGCCTCGCCGGTATTCCGGGTGAGGATGCCGAGGACGTGGCCGTGGCCGTCGACTTTTTGCGCGAGGTCAACAGTGGCAAGATCGACGCGCTGCCCGGCCGCACCATTGTGGTGGGCGGCGGCAACGTGGCCATCGACGTTGCCCGCAACGCCTGCCGTCTGGGCTCTGAGCATGTTGAGATGTTCTGCCTGGAGAGCGAGGCCCAGATGCCCGCCAGCGAGGAGGAGCGTCGCGAGGCCGTTGAGGACGGCGCTCACATCAGCTGTGGCTGGGGCCCCAAGGAGATTCACTTGGACGAGGCCGGTCGTGTGTGCGGTATCACCTTCAAGCGCTGCACGCGTGTCTTTGACGACGAAGGCCGTTTTGCGCCCGAGTACGACGAGAACGATCTGCGCCGCGTCGATGCCGATCGTGTCGTCATGTCGATCGGGCAGTCCATTGTGTGGGGCGACCTGCTGGCTGGCTCCAAGGTGGAGCTCGGCCGCGGCCAGGGTGCCCTTGCCGATCCCCAGACCTATCAGACCGCCGAGTCCGACATCTTTGTGGGCGGCGACGTCTACACCGGCCCCAGCTTTGCCATCGACGCTATCGCCGCCGGCCACGAGGCCGCGGTGTCCATCCATCGCTTTGTGCAGCCGGGCTCCACGCTCACCATCGGCCGCAATCAGCGCCGCTACACCGCGCTCGACCGCGACGATGTCGTGCTCGAGAGCTACGACAACGCGAGCCGCGAGGTTGCGCATGTGGACCGCGAACGCGAGAAGGCTGCGCCGTTTAGCGAGTATGTTGAGACCTTTACCGAGGAGCAGGTGCGCGCCGAGACCGCCCGTTGCCTGGGCTGCGGCGCCTCGATCGTCGACCCCAACAAGTGCATCGGCTGCGGCCTGTGCACCACCAAGTGCGCGTTCGACGCCATCCATCTGGATCGCGACCGCCCCGAGTGCTCCACGATGGTCAAATACGAGCAAAAGCTTCCAAGCCTGGGCAAGTACGCGCTCAAGCGCGCCATCAAGATTAAATTCGGGAAGAAGTAAGAAACGCAACAAGCAGGAGAACGGCGCAGAGAGCGGTTGGACAGCGAGCGAGTCCCAGGCGTGGCGAGGTGCCTTGAAAGAGGAGGGCATAGGGCTTTTGCCCATGCCCGACGATTGAAAGGCAGATCGCCCGTCTGGGGCTCGCGCAGCGTCAAGCCGACCGCCGTTCGGTAGAACGGCGGAAGGAATTAAAAGTGCACGAGCTCGGAATCGTCTATCACATCATTCGCGATGTTGAGAATGTGGCGCGCGCTCATGGCGTGCGTCGCGTTTCGAGCGTCACGCTGCTGCTGGGCGAGGTCTCGGGCGTCGTCCCCGATCTACTACTCGACGCTTGGCGCTGGGCGGCGGATAAAAAGCCTATCACGCAGGGCGCGGAGCTTATCGTGGAGCCTGTCGAGGCCGTGACGCATTGCGAGGCGTGCGGCCGCGACTACGCGACGGTCGAGCACGGCAAGACTTGCCCCCATTGCGGCAGCGGTGAAACATACCTGCTGCAGGGCCAGGAGGTCATGATCAAACAGATCGAGACCCCCGAAGAGGATCCGGCAGGCGCTGCCCCCGACGGCCCTTCCGACGCGCCCGATGCCGTCGACGCCGCCAACCCACTCCACATCGTCTAGGATCCCCTATAAGTTGCGGTGAAATAGTTCCTAAATCCAGCCTTCTGACTCTTAAACAAGAACTATTTCACCGCAACTTTTTTGAGTAGTTTTGTTGAGCATAAGTCGTGCAAATAGTCAAGCCATGTCTGTTTAAACAAAATAGTGACAGTACGAGCACATTCGCACTTGCTTAATATCGATATTAATGAACAGCTTGCTTGTATCTATAAAATACATAGCTTGATGAGCGACGCCTTGTCGTGTAATGAGTCAAAAAGCAGTAACGTAATCAACTTGTAACAAACCTAGACGTTTAAACAAATAATCCAACCTTTTGCGGATTTAGCTATAATTCCACAATCCAAACAGGTATACTCCTTTCATGTCGTGTAGGAAATACGTAGACAAAAAGGAGGTTATGTGATGGTAAGTATTGTTCTTGCTAGCCACGGGGACTTGGCAGCTGGAATCAAGCAGACGGGCTCGATGGTCTTTGGCGATCAGCCGTCTGTTGCCGTGGTCTCGCTCGAGCCGAGCATGGGCCCCGACGACTTCCGTGCCAAGGTCGAGGAAGCAGTCGCTTCCTTCGAGGACCAGGAGCAGGTGCTCTTCCTCGTTGATCTGTGGGGCGGCACGCCGTTCAACCAGATCAGCGGGCTCATCGAGGGCCACGATTCCTGGGCTATCGTCACCGGTGTCAACCTGCCTATGCTCATCGAGGCATATTCGCAGCGCTTTGACGCAAAGAACACTGCACATGCGATCGCAAAACATCTCGTGACTGAGGCTAAGGCTGGCGTGCGTGTCAAGCCCGAGTCTCTGGAGCCCGAGGAGAAGAAGCCGGCTGCGGCCGCCGCTGCTCCTGCAGGCGCCATCCCTCCGGGAACGGTCATCGGCGACGGGCACATCAAGATTGCCCACGTCCGTATCGACACCCGTCTGCTTCATGGTCAGGTGGCCACCACGTGGACCAAGCAGATCAACCCCAACCGCATCATCGTGGTTTCCGACGGCGTTGCTCACGACGAGCTCCGCAAGACCATGATCGAGCAGGCTGCCCCTCCGGGAGTCCATGCCAACGTCGTGCCCATCAAGAAGATGGCCGAGGTCGTCAAGGACACGCGCTTTGGTGACACCAAGGCCATGCTGCTCTTCGAGAACCCGCAGGATCTGCTCAAGGCCATCGAGGCCGGCGTCGACATCAAGGAAGTCAACATCGGTTCCATGGCTCACTCCAAGGGCAAGGTCGTCGTCACCAACGCCGTCGCTATGGGCGATGACGACGTCAAGACTCTCGAGGCCCTCAAGGCCAAGGGCGTCAAGTTCGAGGTCCGCAAGGTTCCTTCGGATTCCTCCGAGGATCTCGACGCCATGTTGAAGAAAGCTAAGGCCGAACTGGCCGCTCAAGCATAGTAAAGGAGGGTCCGATACATGTCTGCAATCACTATTCTGCTTGTTGCGATTGTCGCGTTGCTTGCCGGTATGGAAGGCATTCTGGATGAGTTCCAGTTCCATCAGCCGCTCGTGGCATGCACGCTTATCGGTCTCGTAACCGGTCACCTTCAGGAGGGCATCCTCCTGGGCGGTTCGCTCCAGATGATGGCCCTTGGCTGGGCTAACGTTGGCGCCGCTGTCGCGCCTGACGCCGCTCTGGCCTCGGTCGCTTCTTCGATCATCATGGTGCTCGCCCTCAACGGTGGCGCCACCGATTCGGCAAAGGCCGTTACCGCCGCCATCGCCGTCGCCGTCCCGCTGTCGGTCGCTGGCCTGTTCCTGACCATGATCTGCCGTACCCTGGCCACCGCTATCGCTCACGCCATGGACGGTTGCGCCGAGAAGGGCGACTTCTCCGGCATCGAGCGCTGGCAGTACGCTGCCATCCTCATGCAGGGCCTTCGTATCGCCATCCCGGCAGTACTTCTGTGCATCATCCCGGCCGAGGCTGTTACCAACGCGCTTAACGCTATGCCCGACTGGCTGTCCGGCGGCATGGCTGTCGGCGGCGGCATGGTCGCTTCCGTCGGTTACGCCATGGTCATCAACATGATGGCCACCAAGGAGACCTGGCCGTTCTTCATCCTCGGCTTTGTCCTTGCTGCCATCCCTCAGCTCACGCTGATCGCCCTTGGCCTCATCGGCATCTCCCTTGCCCTCATCTACCTTGGCCTTAAGGATCTGGCCAAGCAGGGTGGCGGCATGGGCGGCGGCTCCGGTGACCCGCTCGGTGACATTCTGAACGATTACGAGTAGGAGGGGAGTGATACATATGGCAGAGAACAAGATTCAGCTCACCAAGGCTGACCGCAAGAAGGTTTGCTTCCGTCATCAGTTCCTTCAGGGCTCGTGGAACTACGAGCGTATGCAGAACGGCGGCTGGTGCTTCGCAATGATCCCTGCGATCAAGAAGCTCTACACCAACAAGGATGACCAGATTGCCGCTCTTAAGCGCCACCTGGAGTTCTATAACACCCATCCCTATGTTTCCGCCCCCGTCATTGGCGTCACCCTCGCTCTCGAGGAGGAGCGCGCCAACGGTGCTCCGATCGACGACGTCGCCATTCAGGGCGTCAAGGTCGGTATGATGGGCCCGCTCGCCGGCGTCGGCGACCCCGCCTTCTGGTTCACCCTTCGCCCGATTCTGGGCGCTCTGGGCGCTTCCCTGGCCCTGTCCGGCAGCATCGCCGGTCCGCTGCTGTTCTTCTTCGCGTGGAACATCATCCGTTACGCCTTCCTGTGGTACATGCAGGAGTTTGGCTACAAGGTCGGCTCCTCCATCGCCAAGGACCTCTCCGGCGGTCTGATGGGCAAGGTCACCGAGGGTGCTTCCATCCTGGGTATGTTCATCATCGGCGCCCTGGTCGAGCGCTGGGTGTCCATCTCCTTCACCCCGGTCGTCTCCAAGGTCACGCAGTCTGCTGGCGCCTTTATCGACTGGGCTAACCTGCCCTCTGGTTCTGAGGGTGTCAAGGAAGCACTGACGATGTATAACTCCATCGGTGCTAACGCCCTTGATCAGGTGAAGGTCACCACGCTTCAGGCCAACCTCGATCAGCTCATCCCCGGCCTTGCCGCCGTGTGCCTGACCCTGCTGGTCTGCAAGCTCCTCAAGAAGAAGGTCAGCCCGATCGTCATCATCCTGGCTCTCTTCGCCATCGGCATCATCGGTCGCGTCTGCGGCTTCATGTAAGCACGTTTCGGCTTAAGACCGAGAATTGCTAGGCAAGGGCTTTTGAGCCATTGAAACGGACCGCACCCGGTGGGTACACTGGATGCGGTCCGATTGTTTTTATTGGAGGGCGAGGCGCGTATGGCGCAATCTCAGAACAGCACGGTCGATCTGGCAACGCCGGCAACCTGCCTGATGGGGCTTACCAGCCACGGTAACGTGATGGTGGGCAATAAGGCGTTTGAGTACTATAACGAGCGCAATCCCGAGGATTATATTCAAATCCCGTGGGACGAGGTCGACTATATTGCCGCCGAGGTCTTGCGCGGCACCAAGAAGATTACGCGTTTTGCCATCTTCACCAAGGATACCGGCCACTTTACGTTTTCGACGCGCGATGACAAAGAGACGTTGCGCGCGGTCCGCAAGTACGTCGACGAGGATAAGCTCGTGCGTTCGCCCGACTTTATCGATGTGACGGCCAAGGGCGCCAAGAGCATCCCCTCCGTTATCAAAAACCTCTTCCACAAAGGCAACTAGTCGTCTGCGATAGATGGCGGAAAATGCATCCCGGAATTCGTTCTCATTCCGGGATGCATTTTCCTTTTGAGCGCCAGTTGGGAAAGCTTGTCCCATTTTTTAGCCGAATACCGGGATGGAATTTCCCTTACATGTGGTTAGAGGAAACCCCATCCCATTATTTTGCGTTATTCTGGGTTATAATTTTCCGTTATTGAGAAGGCTCTACGGCGATAATTCGCTGCAGAGCCTTCTTGATGAGTGGCCATGCGCTACATGGCCAAGGGGCAAATCTGCTACACTAGTACAACATGCCTCCGTAGCTCAGGGGATAGAGCACCGCTCTCCTAAAGCGGGTGTCGACGGTTCGAATCCGCCCGGGGGCACCAGGGAATATGACGGCGTCGCGGGAGCGGCGCCGTTTCTGGTTTGCGGGGGCCGCCGGCGGATTCGGGCCGTCGACACCCGCGTCACCAATTGCGTCTAGAGCCCTCCGGTAGAGTGTCCAAGCCCTAAAGCCCAGTTGATGCTACGGGATTTAGAGGCGGACTGAAGCAAGGGGAAGACATGTCCGCTCGGGGTGATAGACTAACGCTGTGGTAAATACAGGACAGTTTGACCGTTTTTCAACCAAGATAGGCGTCCCATGCAACTAAATGCAGCTGATATAGCGCAAAAGAGAATTGATCTCGGCCTCACCCAAAAGGAGTTCGCCGCCGCCCTTGGTATGGGCTCGTCTGGCGAACGCACCGTTCGGCGCTGGGAGTCTGGGGATACTAGTCCAACGGCGGCTGAATGCGCCTTTATCGCATCGCTCGATGCGGGGGCTCCATTTGACCAAGGGGAGCGCAGCGACGCGCCTTTTACCTTCTGCGATCTCTTCGCGGGCATCGGCGGTATACGAATGCCGTTCCAGGAGCTTGGCGGTAGGTGCGTCTTCTCTTGCGAGTGGGATAAGTTCGCCCAGAAAACCTACCGGATGAACTATGGAGAGACCCCGGCGGGCGACATCCGTCAGGTCGCATCAAACGATATACCGGACTTCGATGTCCTGCTCGCAGGCTTTCCTTGTCAGCCATTCTCCCTTGCAGGCGTTTCGAAGAAGCAATCTTTGGGGAGACCCACCGGCTTTGAGGATAAAACGCAGGGAACCCTCTTTTTCGAGGTCGCTCGCATCATACGCGACAAGCGCCCGAAGGCCTTCTTGCTTGAGAACGTTAAGAACCTTACGAGTCACGACGGCGGGAAGACCTTCAAGGTCATACGACAGACGCTTGAGGAGGACCTTGGATACCATATTTTCTGGAAAGTGCTTGATTCAAAAAACTGGACGTGCCAGCACAGGGAGCGCATCTACATCGTGGGGTTCAGGGAGGAAGTTCCCTTCTCGTGGGATGACCTTGAGGTGCCGGGACCGGGACATACGCTAGGGGAAATCCTCGAAGAGCAACCAAACGAACGCTACACCATTTCGGATAAGCTATGGGCCTATCTGCGCGCCTATCGCGAAAAGCATGAGGCGGCGGGCCACGGCTTTGGATACTCGATGGTCGGCCCAGAGGACACGACAAGGACGCTTTCCGCCCGGTACCACAAGGATGGCAGCGAGATTCTGGTCGGGCAGGAAGGAAAAAACCCTCGTAAACTCACTCCCCGCGAATGCGCGCGCCTGCAAGGATTTCCCGATGAGTTCATCATCCCGGTGTCGGATACTCAGGCATACAGGCAGTTCGGCAACTCCGTGACCGTGCCGGTCGTGCGCTCGGTCGCGAAGTTGATGATGGAGGTGTTCTAGGATGGACTATGGAGTACTTGGCGCGTATTTTGACGGTGCTGTCGCGAAAACCCTCGCGGGCGTTGACATCATGGGGGCCAATAAAAGCCACCAGCACGAATTCAACGGCGTGGGGCCTTTGCGCGCGCTTTTCGGAGACGATGACATAAAGGGGATGCGAACTACCTTCGCATATCTCGATGATGGTGCAGACCCTATATTCGACCATGGTTATACCACTTGGTACGACGCCCGCAGGAAGCATCCAACTAGAACTGAGTATAGGCTCTACTACAACGATAATGCTGCCATGGGCATGGCCCGTCCGGGCGACCTCATGGTTTTGGCCCTACACGAAGCCAAGGAGGTCGTAATCCTATTTGCCCGAGCGGGGAGTACGGCGGAATCTCAAGTTCGCTGGCTCTTCGCGCTCGACGGGGTTGGCGAGAAGGGTTTTACGCCCTCTGCTCGGGAGGATACGCGCATCACGTCGATCGCCGCAAGGATTTTGGAGTCCATCGGCATCGAAGTTAGCATGCCGATCGCAGCGGAGAACTTCCTCGACGGTATGATCGAGAAATTCGGCGAGTCCTTCCCCAAAGGGGCAGACTTCTCAGCCTACTCAGCTTCCACCCTTGGAAAGCTCGATTGGACGGGCGACCCGGATGGCTGCTTGGTCGCTTGTTACGAACGCGAAGAGATGCTGTTCCGCGTCTTCGAGCGGCATCTCTTGGAGCGCGACCTCGCGCCATACCTTGGCTCGGCGCTTGATGTTGATGGCGTGCTGCGCACCACTATGTCGGCCTTCCAGCGCCGCAAGTCCCGTGCGGGGACGGCGTTCGAGAATCAACTCTCGATGCTATTCGATGCTAGGGGCATACGCTACTCGGCGCAGAAATACACCGAGGGCAAATCAAAGCCGGATTTCATCTTTCCCTCTATTGACGATTACCACGACCCCAAGTTCCCTGTCGCTCGACTGACGATGCTCGGTGCCAAGACAACCATCAAGGAGCGTTGGCGTCAGGTGCTTGATGAGGCTGACAGAATCGAGGACAAGCATCTTGTAACACTTGAGCCCGCCGTAAGTGAGGATTACACACGAGCTATGGCTAAGGACAGGCTCAGCCTCGTTGTGCCCTCATCGCTGTTCGAAACCTACACGCCCGCGCAAAGGGAATGGCTCATGAGCGTCAACGACTTCTGCAGGCTGGTAGAAGCCCGACAGCACGAGTAGAACCACGAGACGTTTTTTAGAAATGAGGCCGGAGACCAGTTGAGTCTCCGGTCTTCTTTTTTCACTCGCAACAGATTCGTCGATCACGAGGTGGGATTTGTATTTGGACTGCGCAAACTCTTGGGCAAGGGTGCTTTTTCCAACGCGGCGGGCCCCCTCGAGCATGATGGCTCGGGATCCATTGCTCGCTTTCCAATCGAGGAGTTTATTGTAGGCCGTACGTCTGAATACTGACATGATTGCCCAATCTAGCTGCTGTATACACGAAATGGGAAGTGTGGTTACCTGATTCAATACACGAAATGGGAAGTATATACAGGCCCTTTTCTACACGAAATGGGAAGTGCGGGTACCGCTGGAGCTTGTTGGGATAGATGGAGCGCATGTGTTGCGTCGCTCAGGTATGCTCATATGTGCCTAGAGTTTCACATGCCGAGAAAGGTTGATGGCTGCCATATCCACATACCAAAACACGGAGCGCTCAGCGCCGTCGACACCCGCGTCACCAATTTCCCCGCGGGGGGTGTTCCTATAGTTTTGTCAACTGGAAAATGCTCTCCGTGCGACCGAATC